>JACCUZ010000147.1 GCA_013698395.1 Sporichthyaceae bacterium | reverse complement strand
AGAGCAGCAACAGCCGTCCCGAGCCCCAGCTCGACGGTGCCGTCAGCACCTCCGTCCAAGCTCTCCTGCGCAGCGCCCAGTCGCTTCTCGAGCTCGGCAAGCGACCGGCTGTCGGTGTCGACCGCGTCCTGGGCGGCCGCGATCGAGCGCTGCAACCGGTCGGCCTCCCCGCGAGCGGACCTGGCCTGGGCTCCCAGTCGACCGAGCTGCTCGGCGACAGCAGCCATCCGGGCGTCGGACTCGTGCAGCCGGTTCAGCGCGGCCTGCACGTCACGCCCGGCCAACGACTGCTCCTCCATCGCGCTCTGCAGCGCGAACCGCAGGCGGTCCAGGCGGTGGGCCGCCTCGACCAGCCGTGTGCCCGCCTCGTCGACAGCAGCCTGGACCTCGAGCAGCGTCGGGTCGTGGGACGAGCCGCCCGCCGCCCGGTCGCGGGCCAGCATGTCACCGTCCCGGGTGACCGCTGTCAGGCGTGGATGTGCGGTGGCGACGGCCCGGGCGGCCGCCAGGTCCTCGACCACGACCACGTCCGCCAGCGCCGCGGTCACCGCCGGACGGAGAGCGTCTGGCATCTCGACCAAGTCCAGCGCGGGGCGCCCGCCGGAGGCAGCCGGCGCGGCCGGCTTCTGGTCGTACGTGGCCTCGTACATGGGGGAGCCGGCGCCGACCAGCAGCCCCACCCGCCCGGCGTCGTCGTGCTTGAGGAGTCGGATCGCGGCCTCGGCGGCAGCGAGATCGATCACCGCGACCGCGTCTGCGGCACCGCCGAGGGCAGCCGCGACAGCGGCTTCGTAGCCGGGCTCCACCGACAGCAACGAGGCGACCGAACCGAGCACGCCGGCCAGCCGGTCTTCGGCGGCGAGCACTGCACCCGGGCCGTCCTTGCGGGCCAGACCGATCTCCAGAGCCTCCTTGCGTGCGAGAAGCGCGGCGCGCTCACGCTCTGCCGTCTGCTCCTCCCTGCGCAACCCGAGGAGGCGCTCCTCGGCGGCTGCAAGGCGCAGGGCCGCCTCCTCGTGATCAGCGTCGAGGTCCTCCTCACCGGCATCGAGACCGGCGACCTGGGTCTCCAGCCTGGCGAACTCGGCTTGTGCGCGGGCTGCCCGGGCCTGTGCGCTCTCGACCGCCGCGGCCAGGCGGCCCACCTCGGCCTCGCCCGCCTCGACCCGGCTGCGCGCGGCGGCGACCTCACCAGCGAGGCGGGCCAGGCCCTCCCGCCGGTCCGCGGCGGCCCGCGCGGCGAGGGCGGTCCGCTGCTGCTCGTCGGCCAGCCGTGCCTCGGCGTCCTGTCTCGACGCCACCGCGGCGGCCAACACGACGCGGTCGCGCTGCACAGCCTCGGTGAGCGACTGATCGTCGGCTCGGGCGGTCCTGGCCTGGCGGTCGAGCTCGTCGGGGTCACGTCCTGGCTGGTCGTCCTCGGGCTCGACCGCGAGGTGACGGACCCGCTCGGCGGCGAGGCTTCCGGTCCCGCGGAACCGCTCGCGCAGCGAGGAGAGGCGGTACCACGTGTCCTGGGCCCGGGCCAGGGCCGGCGCCTCGACGGCTGCCGTCTCCTCCAGGCCGGTTTCACGGCGGGTGACGTCGGTGAGCTCGGCCTCGACCTCGGCGCGCCGCGCCCTCAGCGCCGTCTCGTCGGCGACCTCCGCCTCCAACGTCTCGGTGAGGGCCACGAGGTCGTCGGCGAGCAGCCGCAGCCGAGCGTCTCGCAGGTCGGACTGGATGACCGCGGCTCTCCGGGCCACCTCGGCCTGCCGGCCGAGTGGCTTGAGCTGGCGGCGCAGCTCGACGGTGAGGTCCTGGAGCCGGGTGAGGTTGCCCTGCATCGCATCAAGCTTGCGCAGGGCCTTCTCCTTGCGCTTGCGGTGCTTGAGGACACCCGCCGCCTCCTCGATGAAGCCGCGCCGCTCGTCTGGACCTGCCGACAGGATCGCGTCGAGCTGGCCTTGTCCGACGATCACGTGCATCTCGCGGCCGATACCGGAGTCGGAGAGCAGCTCCTGGACGTCCAGCAGCCGGCAGGCCTGGCCGTTGATCGCGTACTCGGAGCCGCCGTTGCGGAACATGGTCCGCGAGATGGTCACCTCGGCGTAGTCGACGGGGAGGGCACCGTCGGTGTTGTCGATCGTCAGGCGGACCTCGGCTCGGCCCAGGGGCGCCCGGCCGCTTCCCCCCGGGCCTCCGGTGCCGGTCGAGCCGGCGAAGATGACGTCCTCCATCTTGCCGCCGCGCAGCGACTTGGCGCCCTGCTCGCCCATCACCCAGGCAAGCGCGTCCACCACGTTGGACTTTCCAGACCCGTTAGGCCCGACGACGGCGGTGATCCCGGGTTCGAAGTGGAAGGTGGTAGGAGACGCGAAGGACTTGAAGCCCTTGAGGGTGAGGCTCTTGAGGTGCACGAGCGGGACTCCTCGGGCGGCAGTACGCGACAAATGCGCGGCAGTACGCGGCATGGCGCATCAATGCGCGGTGAACGGCCGCCAGCGTACCGGCCGGCTACCCGTCCGCCCTGGTCCGGCGCGCCGTCAGAGGATGACGTCGGCGGGCCGGCCGCGCTGACGGCGGCGGCGCACGAGGCCGACGCCGACGAGTCCCGTGAGGCCGGCCGCGAGCAACGTCACCCTGGGGTCAGCACTCCCGAAGTTCCCGATGCCCGCTGGCGCGGGCCCACCGAGCAGGCTGGGTGCGGTGGTCGACCCCGGCAGATCGACGGTGTACACGTCCAGCCCACGCACGGCGTCCACGGTGTAGACGATGTTCGTCTTGGTCGACGTCGCCGCGCCGTTCTTGGTCCGCTGCGGCACCCAGTAGGCGTCCCAGACCTCGGACAGCCCGCTGGCGACGTAGCCGTACTCCGTGAGGTTGCGGGGGTCCCGGGCGTCGATCAGCCGCAGCCCACCCTCGTAGTACCCCTGGGCCACGATGCCGCTCTGGTGCACGTCGAACCAGTGCGCAGAGCAGAACGCCATGTGCGGTGCGGAGACGCCCTCACCGAGGTCGACCGGGTTGATCCGGTCCAGCGGGTGGATGGTGCCCGGCGTGCCGTCGAGGCTGGTGACCTGCCAGGACTGCAGGCTCCCGGCCGTAGTGCAGTCGGTGTTCTCGTAGTCCTCCTCGGTGACGAGCAGGACGTTGCCCTTGGCCAGACTCGGTGCGGCAGCCGCATCGAACCTCGAGGCGTTGGGCCGGGCCGAGTTGTGGTGGATGAAGTCGTTCCACGGGCCACTCAGCGCGTTGGCGTCGGTGGTGGCGGCCAGGCGTGGTGCTGTCGGGTCTGACACGTTGAAGACGGCACTGCCGCTCGAGCCGGTGTGGATGCCATAGCCGGCGTCGTCGAAGTTCCACTTGTGCCCCGCACCGCTCGCGAATGGGGGCTTCGGGCGGGCGGCGGGGGAGGCGAAGACACCCACCTCACGCGGGCTGTCGAGGTTGCTGAGGTCGACGATGGAGTACTGGCCCGAGCTTCCCGCCGTGTAGGCGTACTGGCAGTCGGTCTCGTTGATGCAGCTGACCGTGTGGGTGTTCGTGGACGTCTTCAGCCTGGACCGTACGTACGGGTTCGTCGGATCCGTCACGTCGACGACCAGGAGCTCGTTGAACGTCCCCAGGTGGCTGGGGTCGCTGGTGGGGCTGTACTCGACGAGGTCGGCGCCGACGAGCACGAAGCGGTTGACCACCCCGTCGACCTTCTTCTCGCCGTAGTTCATCGCCTCGTTCTCGAAGACGAGATTGGCCAGGACGCCCTTGGGCAGCGGGTTGAGCGGGTCGGAGACGTCATAGACGGTGATGCTGTCGGTGCTGGAGACGTAGAAGTAAGGGGCGCTCCGGGCGAAGACTCCGGAGATCGCCGCGGTGTCCGGGACATTGCGGACAAACCTGATGTTGGGGGTGCTGAGCACGGGGACGCTCACCCCGTCGGTGAACTGCTGGCGCTTCTGGGTGGCCGACGACTGGTCGCTCTGGTGGGCACCGGCCGGTGCGGCTAGGGCGGCCCCGGCTACGAGGAGACCCCCAGCGCCGGCGAGGGCGGAAAAGAAACGCAGCGCGCGCAAGGTCAAGGCAGTCACAGGAGGCCTCCGGGAAGGGGCGGGTGAGCTGCCCTTCCGTTCCCGGGGTCTAGGTTCCGCAAACAGCCGCTCAGGCGAGAGCCGGCTCCTTGGCGATCTCGAGGCTGATCAGATGCGTCTCGGCGATGTCAGCGGCCAACGCGTCGTTCTCGGCGCGGAGGCGCACCACCTCGGCTTCCAGGCTGCGGATTCGCTCGTGCAAGCGGCGCATCTCCATGACGGCGCGCGGGTCGGGGACCCCGACGTGACCGAAAAGAGCCTTCGCCATGCGTGTGCCTCCACCTGATGTTCTGTCCGCGGATCACGCGGGCTCGGCGTACGGACGACGTCGCGAGGGACCGTGCCGGGGGTGCCGGAGTGCCGAGGTCGGCGACGTGAATCCAGGATCTCACCGCCGCCAGCACCGGTCAATAGGTCACAGGATGATCACGCCGGGTCGTGGGCCGAACGGGTGAGCGCTCACAGCCGGCACACCTTCTGCAGGGCCCGGATCGACGCGGGCTCGACTTCGAGCTGGACTGCGGTCCCCTCAGATCCCGCCTCGCCCATCCAGACGAGAAAGGCGTAGGGCTGCTTGACCTCCCCGATCGAGTGGCCGTCACACCGCGATGCGACGACCTTCACCGGGACCGACGCGGTGCGGCGCTGAGGGGTGAGCGCGGCCAGCGGGTCGGGCACCCCGTCGGCGGGCGCATCGGGGAGCAGGCCGTAGATGACCGTCCCCCCAACCTGCGTGACGTCTCTCGGCTCGTCGATCAACAACCGGGCCTCGACGCTGCCGTGCAGGACCACGCCGTCGGGCGTGCGCTCGGGCCGCCACGCCGAACCGAAGCGCAGGTCGACCTCGCCGGCCAGTCGGCGCTGCCTGCAGGCCAACGTGGCGATGCGGCGGAGGTAGCCCTGCGGGTCCCGGGCGGTCAGCCGGGTCCGCGACTGCTCGGGGGCGGCGGCGGAGCGCACCCACACGATGACCAGGGCATCACCGCGGGTCACCGGCGCGCCCGCGGCGTCGCACCTGACGTCACCGTGGGCCACCGGCAGGTTGACCACCTGGCCGGGTGGCACCGGTGAGTCCTTGGGCACCGGCCCCGCCGAGTCGAAGCCAGGTGCGCGCAGCAGCAACCGTTCGACGACGACCTCCTCCGGGCCGTTGTTCCGCAGCGCCACCTGGACCCGTTCCAGGACCACGTCCCGCCGGAGCTGCACGATCTCGGCCCGAAGGTCTGCGTGGCCGGGCACCTCGCCCACGTCGGCGGGGGAACCCCCGGTGCAGGAGGCCATGACCGTCGTGATGAACAGCGTGAGCAGCATGAACCGGGGCGGCCGGGTCACGGTTGGCACCCTAACGACGCGGACGTGGCTGGCAGCGCGGACAGCGGAAGGACGAGCGGTTCATGAACGGCTCACGTACCACCAGCACGCCGCAACGGCGGCAGGGCAGGCCGGTGCGGCCGTATACCGCCAGCTCGCGGTCGAAGTAGCCGCTCTGCCCGTTGACGTTGACGTAGAGCGAGTCGAAGGACGTGCCTCCCTTGTCGAGTGCCTCGACCATGACCGCACGAGCGGCGGACAGGACACTCGCCCCCTGCGCCGGGGTGATGGCCTCGGTGGCCTTGGCGTAGTGCATCCTCGCCCGCCACAGCGCCTCGTCCGCATAGATGTTGCCGATCCCGCTGATCAACGTCTGGTCGAGCAGGGCCCGCTTCAGCCCGGTCCGACGCCGGCGCAGAGACCGCAAGAAGGTGGGCTCGTCGAACGTCTCGTCGAGCGGGTCGGGGGCGATGTGGGCGAGTGGCAGCGGCCGGCCGGCCGGGTCGGTGTCCACCAGCGCCAACGCGCCGAAGGTCCGCTGGTCGACGAAACGCAGCTCAGGCCCGCCGTCGAGGAACGTGATGCGGACGCGGAGGTGGATCTCGTCGGGCGCCTCCGGGGGACGTACGAGCAGCTGGCCGCTCATGCCGAGGTGCGCCAACACCGCCTCGCCGCCCTGCCCCGCGGACTGGGGGACGGGGTCGTCGAGGGTGATCCAGAGGTACTTCCCGCGGCGCCGGACCGCGGTCATGACCCGACCGGACAGCCTCGACTCGAAGTCTCCGGCGCCGCCGGCGTGACGGCGTACCGCGCGGGGATGTGCGACGGCGACGGCGGCGACCCTGCGGTCCGCCACCCAGCGCTCGAGGCCGCGCCGGACGACCTCGACCTCGGGCAGTTCAGGCAAGCGGGGGGTCCGCGGCTGTCGGCCCGGGCAGCTCGGTGCGTAGGCGGCGCCAGGCCGCCGCCGCCGCCTCCTGCTCAGCCTCCTTCTTGCTGCGGCCGGAACCGGTCCCGTAGCCCTCGCCGGCGACCCGCGCGGCGGCGGTGAACACCTTCTGGTGGTCCGGACCGGCCTCGCTGACCACGTACTCGGGCACGCCCATGCCCGAGGTCGCGGTGAGCTCCTGCAGGCTCGTCTTCCAGTCCAGCCCGGCGCCCATTGTCGAAGCGTCGCCGATCAGCGGGTCGAAAAGGCGGTGCACCAGCACGGCTGCCTGATCCAGGCCACAGTCGATATAGACCGCACCGATGACGGCCTCGAGGGTGTCGGCGAGGATTGAGGACTTGTCGCGCCCACCAGTGATCTCCTCGCCGCGCCCGAGCCGCACGAAGTCGCCCAGGCGCAGCCCGCGCCCGACGTCGGCGAGGGCACGCATGTTGACCACGGCCGCCCTCAGCTTGGCCAGCTGGCCTTCGGGGAGATCGGGATGGTTGCGGAACAGCGTGTCCGTGACGACCAGCCCGAGCACCGAGTCTCCCAAGAACTCCAGCCGCTCGTTGGTGGGCAGGTTGCCGTTCTCGTAGGCGAACGACCGGTGGGTCAGTGCCCGCCCGAGCAGGTCGTCCCGTACGGCCACCCGCAGCAGAGCCCGCAGAGCGGCTAACGCGTCGAGGTCCGGGTCAGGGAGAACCGGGTCTGCGCTCACAGGACGACGACTGCTCAGACGTCCAGGACGTCGCGGCCGTTGTAGGTGCCGCAGGTGGGGCACGCCACGTGAGGCAGCTTCAGCTCGCGACACCGCGGACAGGTCGCCAGCGGGGCGGCGACGGCCTTCCACTGTGCCCGCCGTGAGCGGGTGTTGCTACGCGACATCTTCCGCTTGGGAACGGCCACGGGATCTCCTCGTCGTCGGGTCAGTCCGTCAGGTCGCGCAGGGCGGCCCAGCGCGGGTCGATCTGCTCGTGCCCGTGGCCGGGGTCGGCCTCCAGCCGAGCGCCACACTCCGGGCAGAGTCCGGGGCAGTCCTCCCGGCACAGCGGCTTGAGCGGCAGCGCGAGCACCACCGAGTCCCTCAGCACCGGTTCGAGGTCAAGCAGGTCACCGGCGAGCACGGGCAGCGCGCCCGGGTCCTCGTCCAGGTCCTCCCCCGTGTTCCGGAGGCTCTCCGGCTCGCGGCCCGGGTAGGTGTAGAGCTCCTGGAGGTCGACAACCAGACCGCGGCTGACCGGGTCGAGGCAGCGTACGCACTCCCCGACGACGGTGGCAGTCACCGTCCCGGAGACGAGCACGCCCTCCACGACCGACTCGAGCCGCAGATCCAGCCCCAGTTCTGACCCCTCGGGGACGCCGAGCACGGCCACCCCGAGATCGGAGGGTGCCGGGACAGAACGGGAGATCGAGCGCATCGACCCCGGGCGACGCCCCAGCTCGCGCGTGTCGAGCACGAGGGGCGAGCGGGGGTCGAGGCGGGTCGTCGCTCTCCGGGTCTCTGGGGACATGGGTTCGTGGCGCATGGTCTCGTGGGGCATGGTCTCTTGTGGGGCATGCTCGCGCCGGCGGCGCGGATCGCTGTCCTGATGTGGACCGCGCAAGGTTACCCGACCCGGAGCGGACCACCGAACCGGCCGAAGCGAACGCCGCGACCTGCTAACGCTCCGGGGTGTCCAGGGGATGAGCCGGCATTCCGGAGTCGCCCTCCGGCCCGGCGAGGTCCTCGGCCGGACTCCGGCCGCGCAGCTTGTCGCGACCGCGGTGCACGGCGTTGAGCGTCTTCTCGAGAACGACTTCGAAGTTGGCGAGCTTGGTGTCGACGTAGTCGTCCACCTCGCTGCGCATCCGCCGGGCCTCCTCGGCCGCCTCCGAGCGAGTGCGGTCGGCCTGCCGGCGGGCTTCGCTGACGACCTCCGTCTCGGCGGTGAGAGACAGCCGCTCCTGCTCCGCCTCGACGATCAGCCGCTGCGCTTCCCGGCGTCCCTCGTCGACGACGGACTCCCGGTCGGCCAGCAGCATCTGTGCGTGGCGGAACTCCTCGGGCAGCAGCTCGCGGACCTCCGCGAGCAGGCCGAGCACTTCCCCGCGGTTGATGACGCACGAGGCCGACATCGGCATCGAGCGGGCGTTCTCGACGATGGCCGTCAGCTCGTCGATCTTCTCGTGCACGTCCACGGATCTGGGCTCCTACCGGTCTGGCGGGGTGTCGAGCCGGGTGGTGAGGCGCAGCAGGACCGGCTCGGGCACCAGCGCGGAGACGTCGCCGCCCCAGGTCGCGACCTCCCGGACGAGACTAGAGGAGAGGAAGCTGTATTCCGGGTTGGTCGCCACGAAGAGCGTCTCCACGCCGGACAGCCGGTTGTTCATCTGGGACATCTGCAGCTCGTAGTCGAAGTCGCTCACGGCGCGTAGCCCTTTGACAACCACCGGGATCCCTTGGTCGCGGCAGTAGTCCACCAGGAGCCCCCGGAACGAGTCGACGAGCACGTTGCCCAGTCCCGCGGTGACCTCGCGCAGCATGTCCATGCGCTCTTCGACGGTGAACAGCCCGCTCTTCGAGGTGTTCACCAACACGCCGACGATGACCTCGTCGTACAGCCGGCTGGCCCGTTCGATGACGTCGAGATGGCCGTTGGTGACGGGATCGAACGACCCGGGGCACACGCAGCGACGCACGTCAGTCTCCAGCGCTCGGCGCGGACACGACGTCCGGCTGACCGGCGGCGCGACCGTACCAAAGGGTGGTCTCCCCATAGCGGCGCGCGCGCTCACCGGTCACGCCGGCCGGCCAGTCCCACGCACCGTCACGGGTGGCCCTCTCGATGACCACCAACGAGCCGACCGCCAGCCACTGGTTCTCGACGAGGGCGGTCACCACCGTCCGCAGGTGCTCGCCGGGCAGGTCGTAGGGCGGGTCCAGGAACACCACGTCGTACGCCGCTCCGCCGGCTGCTCCCGCCACCAGCCGCTCGACCCTGACAGCCCGCACCTCAGCGCCGGGCAACCCGACCGCGACGACGTTGGCCCGCAGCGCCCGCAGCGCCCGGCCGTCGACCTCCACCAGCAGGCAGTGGCTCGCGCCCCGGCTCAGCGCCTCGAGGCCCACCGCGCCGGAGCCGGCGTAGAGGTCCGCGACCCGCCTCCCGGCGAACGACCCGAGGATCGACTCCAGCGTCGAGAACAGTCCCTCCCGAGCCCGGTCGGTTGTGGGCCGGGTGCCCCTGCCATCGGGCACGACGAGCCGCCGGCCACGAGCCGCCCCGGCGACCACCCGCGTCACCGCCGCCGCCGGAGCCGGTGCATCACGTCTTTCTCCAGGTAGTGGCTAGTCGGAGGTGAAGGATTCCCGGATCGCCCGGAACGTCTGGTGATCATGGACCCGCGATGGCTCAGGGGGAGGTGCTTGCCCGAAAACGCGCGCGTCGGCTCTGGGATGTGGTCTCATCCTCGCCAGGCGCCGCGCTCCACTTCCTTCAGGGGGTCAGGGAATGCGCGGCGCCGCCAGCCCCCGAGGCGGCGTCGTGGAACCCGTCAAGCCCTGTCAGCCGCGGGCAGTCAGCGGGGACTTCTTCGTCTGGTCGAGGAGACTCAGACCCGCGGTGGCGATGCCCTTGAAGCGCAACGCATTGGGAGCCTTGTTGATGCAAGACCGGGGAATTACGACCTTGGTCTTGTCGTAGGCATCGCGGTGGATGACCCTCAGACCAGCGCACGCGACCTTTCGGGAGTTGTAGCGCAGTTCGCGCAGTCCAACGCCGCGGCTCTCGAAGACCTGGTAGTTGTCGCCGTTCGTCCCCCAGTGCAGGTAGAAGCTCTCGTTCTGCGCGTCCGTAACCTCGGCGTAGGTCATCGTCATATTCACTGCTGTGTCACCGTTCACGTAGGCAAGCTTGAGGATGTCTGGGAAGTCACCCCGCGGGTCCAACACAGACCCTGACGCAGCGGCCGCGGGCATGACGCCCAGCCAACCTGTGATGGTGAGTGTGACGAACGCGGCTCCGATCCGGCCGATGTTCATGTGCATGTGATCCCTTCACCGATGGAGGGACACCATCCCCCGTGCCTGGGACACCAGCCTCATTGATAGGCGAACAGGTCAGATGGCGAGACCATGGTCGGCGGCGGGCCGCGCCCCCGCGACTACCCCCGTTGCCGGGGCGCGCTTCCGCCCTTGCCCTCAGGGTGCCCTTTGCCTCGTTGGGTGCCATCCGGTCAACGGGTCTGGAGGTGGCCCCGAACGGTTATGCCTCGTCACGCGGTCTGCGCCTGCCGACCTCCCTTGCGGCAGGGGCTCACGCTTTCTCCAGGTAGTCCGAACGCTCGTCAGCCAGCAACGTGTCGACCGCCTCGCGCAGCACGGCGCTGGCGAACAGGTGCGGATCGTTCGCGACGAGCCGGACGGCCTCCGCGCGGGCGGTCGCGATCACCTCCTCGTCCCGGATCACCGAGAGCAGCCGCAGGCTGGACCGTCGGCCCGACTGCGAGGCGCCCAGCACGTCGCCCTCCCGCCGTGTCTCAAGGTCGATGCGGGACAGCTCGAACCCGTCGACGCTCCCGGCCACCGCCTCCAGTCGCTTCCGCGACGGGCTGCCGGACGCCGCGTCACTCACCAACAGGCACAGGCCCGGCGCCGAGCCGCGGCCCACCCTGCCCCGCAGCTGATGCAGCTGCGAGATCCCGAACCGCTCGGCGTCGAGCACCACCATCGTCGAGGCGTTGGGCACGTCAACCCCGACCTCCACGACGGTCGTCGCGACCAGGACGTCGACCTCTCCGGAGCCGAAGCGGCGCATCACGTCGTCCTTGGTATCTGGGGGCAGCCGGCCGTGCAGCATCTCCACTCGCAGCCCTGCGAGCGGTCCCTCGGCGAGCATCGGCGCGATGTCCATCACCGCCACGGCGGGGCGCAAAGCCGGCTCCTCGACCAGGTCGGGCACGAGCCAGAGGCCGCCGCGCTCGATGACCGGCTCTTCCTCCACCGTGTCGAGGCCGATCCGGGGGCACACGACGTAGGCCTGGTGGCCTTCTCCCACCTCCTCACGGATCCGGTCCCAGGCACGGTCGAGGAAGTGCGGCTTCTCCCCCACCGGAACGACGTGGGTCGTGATGGGAGCCCGACCGGCGGGCAGCTCGGTCAGGGTCGACACGTCAAGATCTCCGAAGACGGTCATCGCCACCGTGCGCGGGATGGGGGTGGCAGTCATGACGAGGACGTGAGGGGGCACCACTGCCTTGGCCCGCAGGGCGTCTCGCTGCTCGACCCCGAACCGGTGTTGTTCGTCGACGACGACCAGCCCGAGGTCGAAGAATTCGACGGCGTCCTGGATCAGGGCATGGGTGCCGATGACGATGCCGGCGTCCCCGCAGGCAGTGTCCAGCAGCGCCTGGCGACGCGCGGCGGTGCCCTGCGAGCCGGTGAGCAGCGCGACGCGGGTGCCGAGGTCGGAACCCCCCAGCAGGCCACGCTCCGCGAGGGGGCCCAGCAGCTCAGTCACCGACCGGTGGTGCTGCTGAGCGAGCACTTCGGTAGGGGCCAGCAGCACCGCCTGACCACCCGTGTCGACGACTGCGAGCATCGCCCGCAGCGCCACGACGGTTTTCCCGGAACCGACCTCGCCCTGCAGCAGCCGCTGCATCGGGTGCTCCGTGGCCAGGTCCGCGGCCACCTCGCGGGCCACCGCCTGCTGTCCGCCGGTCAGGGTGAACGGCAAGCGATCGTCGAAGGCGTCGAGCAGCCCGCCGTCACGGGGGATCCGCGGGGTCGCGGGGAGCGCCGACGACTCGGCCCGCCGGCGGGCCAGCACGACCTGGAGCAGAAACGCCTCGTCGAAGCGCAGCCGCTGGTGTGCCGCATGGACGTCGGCCCATGACTGGGGGCGGTGGACCAGCCGCAGCGCCTCGGCCAGTGGAAGCAGGTCCAGCCGCTTACGGAGGGCCTCCGGCAGGGGGTCGGGCACAGCACCGGCCATGTCGAGCACAGTGGACACCGCCCTGCCGACCGACCATGAGGCGAGTTTCGCGGTCGCCGGGTAGATCGGCTTGAGGACTCCCGCGAAGGAGTCGGAGTCCTCGGCAGCGTTGACCTCCGGGTTCGTCAGCTGCAGTCGGCCGCGGAAAGCGTCGACCTTGCCGGCGAACAGCGCCTCGGTCCCCGGGGGCAGCCGTGACTGCAGCCACTGGTTGTTGAAGAACGTCAGCCGCAGCTTGGCCCGACCGTCGGTCACGACGACCTCGAGCTTGTGCAGCGGCTTGCGCCGCCCGGTCCCAGGTTTCGCCTCGACCCACTTGCCGGACACCGACGCGACGGTGGCCTGTACGGTCACCTGCTCGCCCGGACGCAGCCCGCTGAGATCGGTGAGCTCGCCGCGCTCGTAGTAGCGGCGCGGGTAGTGCCGGAGCAGGTCCTCCACCGTGTGGACTCCCAGGCGGCTGCTGAGCTCCTTGGCGGTCTTCTCACCCACGACCGATCGCACCGGCGAACCGAGCGTCACCACGGTCACTCCACGCCGATCAGGAGCGGGTAGCGCGGCTGACCGCCGTCGTAGACCACGGTGTCGACGTCGGGCCGGGTGCGGTGCAGGTGGGCGACGACGGCCTGGACCAGCCCGGACCGTGCCGCGAATGGGTCCAGCTCCGCGCCCGTCACCAGAGTTACCAGCTCGCCGCCGCCACCGAGCATCCGGTCGAGGACGACGCAGGCCACGTCGGTGAGGTCGGACCCGATGACGACGAAGTCCCCGTCGACGATGCCCAGGACGTCTCCGGCCGCGCATACGCCGGCCATCGTGACGGCCTCGCGGGCGGCCACCGTCACCCCACCGTGGCGGCAGTGCCCGGCCGCCGCGGTCATCGCGACCACGTCGTCCTCGAACCGGCGCGACGGGTCGTGCACTGCGAGGGCGGCGATCGCCTGCACGCTCGCCCGGGTGGGGATGACTGCCACCCGCAGGCCCTCATCGCGCGCTTTGCCGGCC
>JACCUZ010000137.1 GCA_013698395.1 Sporichthyaceae bacterium | reverse complement strand
GCTCGTCGTCGCGCAGGACGTACCCGCCCTGCCGAGCCATCTCACGCAGGAGCCTCTCGGCCACCGACTCCTCGACGATGAGGACGCTCTCGTTGGTGCACAGCACGGAGTTGTCGAACGCCTTGCTCTCGACCAGCTTCTCGGCAGCGCGCCGCAGGTCCGCGGTCGCGTCGACGAGGACCGGCACGTTGCCGGGGCCGACCCCGATCGCCGGGTTGCCCGACGAGTAGGCAGCCCGGACCACCGGCACGCCACCGGTGGCGAGGATCACGTCGGTGCGCTCGTCGGTCATCAGCGCGTCGATGAGCGGGATCGAGGGCTCCTCGACGACCTGGATCACACCGTCCGGCGCGCCCGCGGCGACCGCCGCGGCACCCAGGACCCGTGCTGCGTCGGCGCAGCACTCCTTCGCGAAGGGGTGGGGGCTGATGACCACCGCATTGCGCGTCAGCAGGCAGAGCAGAGTCTTGACGTAGACGGTGGCCACGGGGTTTGTCGACGGCGTCAGCGCCAGGACGACACCGGCGGGCCTGGGCACCTCCACCAGCTTACGCTCCGGGACGACGCTGGGCGTGACGAAGTCGTGGTCGCGGTAGGCCTCGAGGATGCCGCGCGAGCAGAGCCGGTTCTTGACGACCTTGTGCTCGACGACGCCGAACCCGGTCTCGCGGACCGCCCACTCCGCGTAGTGCTGCGCCTTCTCCTCCGCGACCTCGGCGACCGCCTGAGCGATGCGCAGGACGCTTGCCTGGTCGTACGTGGCGAAGGACCTGGCCGCCCATTTCGCGCGTTCGAGCATCTGGCGGGCGCGCGGCACGCCCGCAGCCTCGAGACGCACCACCGGCTCCGTCATGCGGGGACCTTCTCCCCCCGGGGCGACGTCTGGCGGACCTCGGCCCAGGCCTTGCGGACAGCGACCTCCGTGCGGTCGAGCAGCTCCTCGCACAGCTCCGGGCGGAGCAGGATGCCGGGCTTGAACTGCAGCACCCGGGGGTCCAGCGTCGAGAAGATCGCCCACACCCCGTTGTCGTAGAGGTGCCGCATGACGAACTTGGCCCCCAGGGGGTGGGCGAACTCAAGCCCCATCACCACGCCATTCGCCCGGATCCCGACGAACCAGTCGGGGTAGTCGGCCTGGATCTCCCGGAGCCCACGCCCGATGAGGTCGCTGATGTAGTGCACCATCGAGCGCGTCTCCGGCCGGTTGCAGATCTCGAGGGCCTTGAGCGCCGCGATGCAGCCCAGCTCCGCTCCCCCGAACGTGGAGATGTGGCCGAACCCGTCCTCGGTCAGCCACCCGGCGGCGTGCTCGGCGACGAGGACGGCGGACACGGGGTACATGCCGCCGGAGATGCCCTTTCCGGTGACGAGGATGTCGGGGGTGATCCCGTGCTTGGTGATCGCCCACAGCTCCCCGGTGCGCATCAGCCCGGTCTGCACCTCGTCCGCGATGTAGAGCGCGCCGTGCCGCTCGCACAGTGCCTTGACGCCCTCCAGGTAGCCGGGGTCGGGAAGGGGGAAGCCGTACGTCGCCGGGATGGTCTCCAGAATCACCGCAGCCACGTCACCACCGCGGAGCGCGTGCTCCATCGCCGTCAGGTCGTTGAACGGCACGTGCGGGAACTCGTCGGGCCGGTCGGCGAGGAACAGCTTGCTGAACCTGTCGTCGCCGGTGCCGACAGCGAGCCCGGTGTGACCGTGGTAGGCCTTGACGATCGAGACGACCTTGCGCTTCTGCGTCGTGTGCCGGGCCGTCTTGATCGCGATGTCGATGGCCTCGCCGCCACCGCTGCCGTAGACCACCTTGGTCAGGCCGTCCGGCGCCGTCTTGACCAGAGC
The DNA here is from genome assembly GCA_013698395.1 of Sporichthyaceae bacterium. Taxonomy (GTDB): domain Bacteria; phylum Actinomycetota; class Actinomycetes; order JACCUZ01; family JACCUZ01; genus JACCUZ01. Next base: position 4,803 of record JACCUZ010000137.1, on the reverse strand, counting down.
CTCCGCCAGAGCCGTCCGGGCCAGCGAGGGGAAGTGGTGGTTGCCGATGTCGAAGTGCGACATGGCCTGGGTGACCGCGGCCACGACCTCGGCGTTGCGGTGCCCGAGGTTGAACGTGCCGCCGTTGAGGTGCACGTCGAGCAACCGCCTGCCCGACATGTCGTAGATGAAGTAGTCCTCACGCCGGTCGATCACCAGCGGCACCCCGGCCTCGACCCAGAAGTCGGTCTTGCCCGGGTTCCAGAACTCGCGGGACTTCTCGAGCACCTCCTCCTTGGACGCGAAGGAGAACGCTCCATAGTCGAAGGACATAGGGACCGCCTGCCGGTCGAACCGAAGGTGCATACCGTAATTAGGATTGGTCTGCTAAAAGGTTTGTAGCAGGTCGACAGCGGTCTGGTCAACGGTCAGCAGCGAACGCCTCGACCGATCTCGGCTGATCGCTTGCCATCACCCATGACCGCTGCCACGATGCAGCCGTGGTGTGGTGGGCGGCACATCACGGGGCTCGGCTTGGTGGTCACTCTGTGACGTAATCGGTTCGTTCGTTCGCTGTATCGGACTGGAAACATCACAGGTCCATCGTTCGACCGTGCCCTGGAGGGCTGGACTTCCTGCTTCCGGACGGAGACACGCACGTGGCAACCAGTGACGAGCTCAAACGAGACACCGGCCAGCACGACTACTCCCGGCCGGTCGAGAGGGGCCACGGCCTCAAGCCAGGCGCCGTCGGCCTGCTGGGGGTCCTGTTCATGGCCGTGGCCAACGCGGCACCCATCACCGCCATGACGGGCAACGTGCCCATCGCGGTGGGATACGGCAACGGCATCGGGGCGCCCGCGGGCTTCCTGGTCGCCACCATCGTCCTGACGCTGTTCACGGTCGGTTTCGTGGCGATGGCCCGGCGCATCACGACCGCCGGGGCGTTCTACGGCTTCGTCACCCACGGTCTCGGCCAGATCTGGGGCATGGCCACCGGTGTCCTGGCGACGATGGCCTACGTCGTCTTCGAGGGCTCCCTCATCGGCATCTTCTCCTACTTCACCAATGACGCCCTCACCCGCTGGTTCGACGTCGACGTCAACTGGCTGCTGATCGCGCTGGTCGGCATCGTCATCATCGCCTTGTTCGGCTACTACGACATCAACATCGCGGCAGCCTTCCTGGGCGTCACGCTGGTGTGCGAGGTTCTGCTGCTGGGAGCGCTCGGGCTCGCGGTGCTCTTCAGCGGCGGCGGTCCGGACGGGATGCTGCCGCAGGCCGTGAACCCGGTTAACGCCTTCACCTCCCTCGAGGAGGGCGGTGGGCTGGGGCTGCAGATCGACGGCCAGGCCATCGCGGCCGGCAGCGCGGCGATCGGCCTCTTCTTCGCCTTCTGGTCCTGGGTAGGGTTCGAGACGACTGCCACCTACGGTGAGGAGTCGCGCAACCCCAAGCACATCGTGCCGCGCGCCACCCTGATCGCGGTCGTTGGCCTCGGCACGTTCTACACCTTCGTGTCCTGGATGATGATCGCCGGCAACGGCGAGGCGCAGGCGATCACGAAGTCCAACACCGACTCCATCGGCCTGTGGGTGGACCTGGCCGAGGACAAGCTGGGCGGGGCGTTCATCGGTGACATCTACCTGTTCCTGATCGTCGTCGGGTCGTTCGCGTGCGGGCTGGCATTCCACAACGCCGCCAGCCGCTACCTCTACGCGATCGGCCGGGAGATCCCGGCGACCAAGAACACTCTGGGCGCGACCCACAGAACCCACCACTCCCCGCATGTGGCGTCGATGGTCCAGAGCGGGATCACCCTGGTGCTGACCGTCGGGTTCTACCTGCTCACGACCGAGGGCAGCGACCCGCTCCGCGGCGCCTACTTCTACGAGTACGGCCTGCTCGCGATCCTGGGCACCATGGCCATCCTCATCGTCCAGGCCATCACGTCCTTCGCGGTGATCTCGTACTTCCACGTCAAGAAGGCGGCGCCCGGCAACATCCTCACGACCGGCATCATCCCCGCGCTCGGCGGCTTCGGCATGCTCTACGTGGTGTGGCTGCTGCTGGACAACATCGACTTCGCAGGTGGCGCAGCCGCCGGGTCTCCGTTCTTCAAGGCGATCCCCTGGATGGTGGTCGCCACGTTCGTCCTCGGTCTGCTCGGGATCCTCTACCTCAAGGCCCGGAACAAGCCCGTCTACGACGCTATCGGGCGCACCGTCTTCGAGGAGACGCACGAACGCGATTCCGCGGAGGCGGGTCACCGTTCCTGAGAGCACGACGGCTGCCGCCCGCGTCCTGCGCTTCGAGCCGGACGCGGGCGGTGACCCCGCTGCCCTCGCCTACACCTTCGGCGGCGCCGAGCCGGTCGTCAGCATCCGGCCGGGGACCGTCGTGTCGACGTGGACCCTGGACTGCTTCGCAGGTCGGGTGCGCTCCACGGCGGACCTGGTCTCGCGGGTGTGCGACCCGAGGTTTCTCAACCCCCAGACCGGTCCGTTCTACGTCGAAGGCGCCGAGCCTGGGGACACCCTGGCCGTGCACTTCCGCAGCATCACGCCGCGGGAGGCTCGGGGAGTCAGCACCACCGTCCCCCTGTTCGGCTCGCTGACCGCCACGCGCGCGACGGCGATGCTCCACGACCCCCTGCCGGAGCGGACCTGGGTCTACGAGATCGACACGGACGCCGGGGTCGTGCGCTACGACGCACTCGACTCGCCGTTCCAGGTCGACCTCCCCCTGGACCCGATGCACGGCACGGTGGGGGTCGCGCCGGCCCTCGGGGAGGTGCGGTCGGCGCTGGCTCCCGGCGACTGGGGCGGGAACATGGACACCCCCGAGATGCGGGCCGGCACAACCTGCTACCTGGGGGTGAACGTCGAGGGAGCGCTGTTCAGCCTGGGTGACGGCCACGCCCGCCAGGGTGAGGGCGAGACCTGCGGGGTCGCGGTCGAGTGCGCCATGGACACCGAGCTCGTGGTTGACCTCGTCAAAGGCGGTCCTCCCACACCCTGGCCGCGGCTGGAGAACGACGAGTTCCTGATGACGACCGGGTCGGCCCGGCCGCTCGAGGACGCGTTCCGCATCGCGCACACGGAGATGGTCGGCTGGGTCCGAGAGCTCACGGGTCTGTCGTCGATGGACGCCTACCAGCTGGTGTCGCAGACGGCTCTGACCCCCATTGCGAACGTCGTGGACACCAACTACACGGTGGTCGCGAAGGTGGCGAAGCGCTACCTTCCCGATGTGGTCGTCATGGACGGCACGCACGGCGGGCTGAGGAGGTCATGATGGGCCGGCTCCTGGTGCACATCACACACGGTCCGGAGGCCCCGACCCGGGCAGCGCTCGGTCTACTCGTGGCCAAGGCAGCCGTCGACGCGGGCCACCATGTCGAGGTGTTCCTCGCCGGCGACGCCGTCCAGCTGGTGAGGGACCCGGTGCTCGACTCGCTCACCGGCCTGGGTACAGGACCGCTGCGCGCAGCGTTCGATGGAGTCGTCTCGGGAGGCGGGCGGTTTTACGTCTCGGGGATGTCCAGCAAGGCCCGCGGTGTCACACAGCAAGATCTGGACGGCAAGCCCGCTGAGATGGCGATGCCGGACCGGCTGGTGCAGCTGACGTTCGAGGCCGACCGCGTCCTCACCTACTGAGATTCGGTACGGCGCAGGACCTGCTCTCCTTCGGTGTCTCCGTCAGCCGGGACGTCGGGGTCGCGGCGTTCGTCGCCCGACAGGGGAAGGTCACCGGTGTCCCGGGCCCCGGCGTGTTGGTGTGTCGCGTCAGTGGCCAGACCCTGACCCTCCTCCAGGTTGGTGTCCCGGCTCGTCGCCGCGGCCTCCGCAGCGTGGTCGATGCGTTGTTCACTCATCGTCAGGTCCCGCTCAGGCCGGGGCCTGAGGTGAGATCCTTCAACAGGTCGTGACAGCGCTGGGCGCGCTGGGCGTCCTGCCGGGCGCATTCCTCGAAGAACGAGCGGACGTCGTCGTGGCCCTCGGCATCACGGATGTAGGTGTCGTAGGCCTGCGCGGCCTTGAGCGCGTGGTACTGCGCGCTGACCAGGTCGTAGACGATGTCGTCCGCGGGGGTGTGCTCGGTGCCCATGGTGCCTCCGGTGATGGTCGGCTCTGGTCTGTTCGGCTCTGTCTGCCTCAACGGCCGTACCCCTCTGGGCGGTCGCTATGCCGGCGCGGCTGGACGAGCCGACATGAACACCGCAGCATGGGACGATGACGACGCCTTCCGGTGACAGTTCCGGCTCCGCGAGCGGCACCATCAGCCGAGTCGGTGTCGAGGACGGCGCCATCATCATCGACGTCCCGGCGTTGGGCGGGCGGTGCTGGTGCGAGCGACGGTCGGTGGACGCGTCCGTGGCTGAGCCGAGGGTCGGACAGCCGGTGCAGGTCAGCTGGGAGCGACCCGGGCCGCCCGGCTTCGTCGCACGAGCGGTGGCCGTGAGCCTGCGCAACGACCTCATGGGTACGCCGGGTGCCTGATCGAGTGGGATGGGGAGGAAACCTTCGTGAGCGACCCGGAGACGGAGAACCAAGAGAAGTCGGAGACGTCCTCACCGGCGGAAGCAGCGTCGGCCGGTGGGACGAGCGACGCACCGCCCGCGCAGGGCGAGGGGCAGGCCGACTCGCACTAGCCGCCCTGCGGTCCCGTCGAGGGTTGGTCGCGGCCGCTCTTCTCGCCTTGCTCGGGGTGGTCGCCGCGGGCACGCTGAGGCTCGGCGACAACCCCGCCCGCGACGATGCGGTCCGAGACGGCTGCCGCGCCGTCGTCGCGCACCGCGAGGCGGTCACGGGGGCCCAGTGG
>JACCUZ010000097.1 GCA_013698395.1 Sporichthyaceae bacterium | reverse complement strand
GGTCAACGCCGGGAACCGGGGCCGGCGTGAGTGAGGGGCGGCTGACCCACCTGGACGACAGCGGCGCGGCCCGGATGGTGGACGTGTCGGGCAAGGACGTCACTGTCCGCACGGCGACCGCCACCGGGCGAGTCGTCGTCTCGGCCGAGGTCCTGCGGCTGCTGCGGGCCGGGTCGGTGCCCAAGGGCGACGCGCTCGGCGTGGCCCGGATCGCCGGCATCCAGGCCGCCAAGCGCACCCCGGACCTGGTGCCGCTGTGCCACCCGGTCGCGATCCATGCCGTCGAGGTCGACGTGACGGTCGGCGACGACGCTGTGCACCTCAGCGCCACGGTCCGCACGGCCGACCGCACAGGTGTCGAGATGGAGGCGCTCACGTGCGTCGCTGTCGCCGGACTCGCCCTGGTCGACATGGTCAAGGCGGTCGACAGGGCAGCGACCATCACCGACGTCCGGGTCGAGGCCAAGTCCGGCGGCCGCTCAGGGGACTGGCGGCGCCCGTGAGAGCCCTCGTCGTCAGCGTGTCAAACCGGGCCTCGACCGGGGTCTACGACGACCGCACCGGTCCGGTGCTCGTGGCCGGCCTCACCGAGCTGGGGTTCGAGGTGGACGGCCCCGAGGTCGTCCCCGACGGCGACCCGGTCGAGGAGGTGCTGCGCGAGGCGGTCGCCTCTGCGTACGACGTGGTTGTCACCTCGGGCGGGACCGGCATCTCCCCGACCGACCGCACGCCGGAGATGACGGCGCGGGTACTGGACACGAAGCTGCCCGGGATCGCCGAGATGGTGCGAGCCCACGGGGTGGCCAAGGGGGTGCCGACGGCCAGCCTGTCCAGAGGCACAGCCGGCCTGGCCGGCACCACCCTCGTCGTCAACCTGCCGGGGTCACCGGGTGCGGTCCGCGACGGTCTCGAGGTGCTGGGGCCGGTCCTCGCCCACGCCGTGGAACAGGTGCGCGGGAGCGACCACTGACCGCCGGCTGGCCGGCGAGCCTGCAGGAGGGCCGGGTGGGGCTGCGCCCCATCGGTCGCCGGGACCAGGCCGCCTGGAGCCGGGTGCGCGCAGTGAACCGCGACTGGCTGCTGCAGTGGGAAGCCACGCCGCCGCGTGATCTCGGCCCGCCGATCAGCTTCACGGCGATGGTCCGGGGCCTGTCCAAGCAGGCGCGCGCCGGCACGTTGCTGCCGTTCGTGGTGACCTACGACGGCGAGCTCGTCGGTCAGCTCACCGTGGGCGGCATCACCTACGGCTCACTGTGCTCGGCCCACGTCGGGTACTGGCTCGACCAGCGGGTGGCGGGCCGCGGTGTCATGCCGACCGCGGTTGCGCTCGCGGTCGACCACTGCTTCGGGGTGCTGCAGCTCCACCGGATCGAGGTCAACATCCGCCCGGAGAACACGGCATCGCTGCGTGTGGTGGAGAAGCTCGGTTTCCGGGAGGAGGGGCTCCGGCGCAGCTTCCTGCATATCTCGGGCGCCTGGCGTGACCACCGGTCGTTCGCGATGACAGCCGAAGAGGTCCCGGGCGGGCTGCTGGCGCGGTGGCGGGCGACCCAGCGCCGCCGGTGAAGCGGGAACGCCACCTCAGTCACATCTGTCACAGGACTTTGATCGCGACACACCGGTCACGGTACGTGGCGGCGGCGGATGGCCGCCTTAGCGTTGCCGTCCGTGGGCAGTGGTGTGATCTACGCGGTGCTGGTGGCGATGTGGGCCGCCTACTTCATTCCGCGCTGGCTGCGTCGGCACGAGGAGCTGTCCGAGTCTCGGTCGGTCGAGCGGTTCGACCGCGCGATGCACATCCTGTCCCGGCGCGACGCCACCCCCGACAAGCGGTACGTCGTCATGCCGCCCCGCCCGGACCAGTTACGGTCTGCACCCAAGGGGCCGACCGTGCCTGCGCAGCGGGCCAGCTCGGGATTGCGGACAACCAGCTCAGTGACAGTCCGCCGGCGCCGCGTTCTGGCGGGCCTGTTGCTGACCCTGGTCGTCTCTACCGCCGCCACCCCGCTGACCGCCCTGAGCTGGTGGACCCCGCTCGTCGCGGTTGGTGCGGTGCTTGGATGGCTGGCCCACTGCCGGCTGCAGGCGCGTAGTCGCAGCGAGGTCGACCGGACCCGTCAGGCCGTCCGGCGGCGGTCCAGGTCGCGACTCATGCGGTTCGACGCCCTCGAGCGGCTGATGACCGTCCGACGCGAGCTGGCCGAGGAGCGCGCCGCCGAGGAGGTCCGCTGGCAGGAGGCCGAGGAGGCCATGCGCCGCGAGGCCGACCTCGAGGCAGCCCGTCGCCGCAGCGCCGAGGAGGGGTGGAGCCCGGTACCAGTGCCTCTTCCGACGTACGTCACGAAGCCGCCCGCCCCCCGGCGCACGGCCACCATCGACCTCACCAAACCGGGCGCGTGGACCGCGGCGCAGTCTCAGCGCCCCACCGACCCGGCGGCTGAGGCGCCCGATCCTCGGCCGACAGTCGCCCGCCCCGCAGCCATGTCATCGTTGCTGGACGACGCCGAGGACGCCGACGTCGAGCTCGACTCGATCATCGACCGCCGCGCCGTCAACGACTGAACGGCCCGTCCCGGGCGCGTGGCGGTTCGAGTGGCGGTTCGAGAGGCTCGGGACCGGCGGGTGAAATTTGGTAGCCTCGCGGTCTCCGATAGGGGGCTGTAGCGCAGCTGGTAGCGCACCTCGTTCGCAACGAGGGGGTCAGGGGTTCGAGTCCCCTCAGCTCCACCCAGGTCAGAGGCCAATAGCAGTAGGAAAGATCTCCAAGAACGGAAAGTACAGCAGCAAAGTACAGCAGCAACGATGACCCGGCTCTTCCGGACAGACGTCTGCACTTGACGGGTCAGGCGAACAGGTGCCGCACCAGCTCCGCGCGATCGGGACCGCCAGAGGTCCCAAGGACGACACGGATGGCCCGCGGCTCTTCTGGCGATTAGGAGTCGGCTGTCCCCATAGCACCCGCATCGTGGGGCCGGCTCACCCCCGACAGCCAGTGTGCTGAGCAGCCGGGAGACACCTCAAGGGCGCCTTCGGCGTCGCTCCGCGATTGACACCCTTGACCTGCCTCCCAGCCGCTCAGAGGGTCGGCAACTATCGGGGGTGAGCCTCCGAATGGTCAGCACGCCGACAGGTCCCGCGTACCGGGTGTCTTGGCAACTTGTCGGGAAGACAACCATGTTGAACTGCCTGACCGCAGCGGTGCCCAGCTCCGAACGAGTGATCACGTGCGAGGAGGTCTTCGAGCTCGCGATCCCGGGTTCAGGCCGGAGGTGGTGTCTGCCGTGTGGCCACCTATTCCGGTCGCGCATCTACTCTTGGCGGCGTGTCGACGAGTCCGGTGACGTGCCCGAAGTGTGCTGCTGCGTGGCCTGCGGACATGACGTTCTGCGGGTCTTGTGGCGCCGCATTGGAGGGGCCGGCTCCGATGGCTGGGGTCCGTAAAACCGTGACCGCGGTGTTTTGTGACGTGACGGGTTCGACTCTGCTGGGCGAGCGTCTCGACCCGGAGACGCTGCGGAGGTTGATGGAGTCCTATTTCGCGAGCGTGAGTGAGGCGTTGGGTCCGGCACGGTGGGACTGTGGAGAAGTTCGTCGGTGACGCGGTGATGGCGGTGTTCGGGGTTCCGGTCGCCCACGAGGACGACGCGCTGCGGGCGTGTCGGGCGGGCGCGGAGATGCTGGCCGCGGTCGAGGAGGTTGATCATCGTGTCGCGCGGGCGCAGGGAGTGCGCCTGGAGGTGCGGATCGGGATCGAGACCGGCGAGGTGGTGGTCGGCGATCCGAGCCGAGGTAGCACCTTCGCCTCGGGCCCGGCAGTGAACACCGCTGCCCGGCTGCAGCAGGCGGCGGGATCGGGGCAGTGTCTGCTAGGCCCGGGGTGCTACCGCCTCGTGCGCGACGCGGCTGACGTCGAGGCAAGGCACGGCCTGGCTCTGAAGGGCTTCGCCGCGCCGCTCACGGCGTACCGGCTGCTCGCGGTCCACGACGACAGCCACCCGGTCCCAGATCGACCGGTCGCGCCGCTGGTCGGCCGGTCCCGGGAGATGGCGCTGCTCCGACAGGCGTTCGACCGGGCGGCCACCGACGGGACCTGCCAGCTGGTGACCGTGCTGGGGCCCGCTGGGGCAGGCAAGACGCGGTTGGCGGTGGAGTTCCTGGCCGGGCTGGACGCTCCCGCGACCGTGCGTGCTGCGGGGGCGCTGCTTGTCTTACGGCGAAGGCGTCACCTATTGGCCGCTGGTGGAGGTGGTGCGCCAAGCCGCTGGCCTGACCGGCGTCGAGTCCGAGCAGGAGGCGCGTGACCGGCTCACCGCATTGTTGCCCGCGGAGCTGAAGCATGTAGTGGAACTGGTGGCGCCGGTGGCCGGGCTCGGTGGAGCGCCGGGCACCGTGGAGGACACGGCCTGGGCGGTGCAGCGGCTGTTGGAAGCGCTGGCCGTGCAGAGGCCGGTCGTACTGGTCCTCGACGACCTGCACTGGGCCGAGCCCGGCCTGCTGACCATCATCGACGGGATCAGTGACTGGTCCCGTGACGCGCCAATCCTGGTGCTGGCGCTGGCTCGCCCGGAGCTTCTGGACGATGTCCCGGACTGGGGGGCCGGGAAGCGCAATGCGGTCGCGGCGCTGCTCGAGCCGTTGCGCGACCAGGACGTGGACGAGCTGACCCGCACGCTGCTGGCCGGCCATGCCCTGCCCGCAGCCGTGGCGCACCAGATTCGGCTGGCGGCCGGCGGCAACCCGCTGTTCGTCGAGCAGCTGCTGGCCATGCTGATCGAGGACCAGCAGCTCGGCGAGGATCAGCAGCTCGGCCGGAACAACACCACCCACCTCGCCGACCTTGCTGAGCTCGCGGTGCCGCCGACGATCGCCGCGTTGCTGACCGCCCGGCTGGACCGGTTGCCCCCGACCGAGCGGGTCGTGATGGGCGTGGCCTCTGTGATCGGGCAGACCTTCTATCGGGCCGCGGTCACCGAACTGTCCGAACTACTTTCGGAAGACGTGACCGGTGCGCTCAGGGCGTTGCTGCGCAAGGGGCTGGTCCGCCCGTACCGCACCGACCTGCCCGGTCAGGACGCGCTGCGCTTCGATCACATCCTGGTCCGGGACGCGGCCTACCACGGCCTGACCAAGGACGCCCGTGCGCAGTTGCACGAGCGGTTCGCGCGGTGGTTGGACAAGCACACAGACGGGCAGGCCTACGACGACTTCGCCGGCAGCAATCTCGAGGCCGCTTACCGTAACCGGGCCGAGCTGGGTCCGCCTGACGAGGCGACCCGCCGCCTCGGGGAGGAAGCGTCCGCCCGGCTGGCCTCGGCCGGGCAGTTGCTGCTGGGAGCCGACGATCAGGCGGGAGTTGCTCTGCTGACCCGTGCCCTGGCGTTGCACCCGGACGAGGGCCCGGGCCGTTGGTCCATCCAGTTCGATCTGGTCGACGGGCTGGATCGCACCGGAGATCTGCACGACGCTACCGAGCTCGCGGAGAGCATCCGCGCGACCGCGGAGGCGGCCGGAGACGTCCAGTGGACTACCCGCGGGCGGCTCGCGCTTGCCTCTTTTCGTCAGCAAACTGCACCGGATGGCGCCACCGAGCTGCTGCGACAGGAGGCCGAGGAGGCCCTGGTGGTGTTCGACCGGCTCGGTGACGAGCTGGGGCTGGGCTTGGCACACATTTGCCTGAAAGAGGTCGCCAGCATGTCGGGCCGTCTCGCGATGATGGCGACGGAAAGCCAGCTCGCGGCCGACCACCTGATCCGGGCAGGACGGAACCGGCTCGCGCAGATGTACACGTCCGGCACGCTGCTCGTGATGATGGTCGGAGAACATCCGGCGTCGCAGGGGTTGGTTCAAGGCCAACGAGTAGCGGCCACAGCCGACGGGCGAGTCCCGCGGCTTAACGCCTGGATCGCGGTCGCGTTCTGCGCAGCTCTGCTGGGCAACATCGAGGAGGAACGGCGGGCCCGCGAGCACGCCGAGCAGCTGGAGCAGAACTGCGGACCTCCGACGCCGCCGCAACGCTGACCGGCTACGTGGGCTTCGCAGCGCTGGTCTGCGGCAAGGCGGCAGAGGCTGCGGGACTGCTTGCCCGGACGTGCGCAGTGCGGCAAGCGACGGGGGATGCTGCCATCTTGTCCACCGACGCTGCCCACTACGCTCACGCTTTACTGCTGTCCGGAGATCACGACAAGGGTCGCCAACAAGTGAATCTGGCACTTGAGGTCGGCTCGACCGACGACGTCCTTACTCAGGGCCTTGCCCGCAGTGCGCTTGCCTGGGTCGCCGCTGCGGAGGGCGAGGACCAGGCCACCGTTCGGCGACACATGGCCGACGCGCTCGCCGCACTGGAGCCAACCGAGTTGGTCATGGATCGCGCGCTCGTGCACGCCGCCTGTGCCGAAGCAGCGGGGCTGCTCGGGGACGGCACGACGGCACGCCACCACCGGCGGTGCGCCATCGACCTCTACGACGCGAAGGAAAACGTGGTCGGCGCCGCTTTCCAACGAGGGTTCCTGTAGGCGGGACCGACGCAGAGGCCGATGCCCGACATGAGGCGCTGGCCGCAGATGCGGGACCGGCCGAGGAGGTCTTCGAGCCGGCAACCGAGCCTCGAGGGGACCGGCGAGTTCAAGCTGCGCGGCTGGGGTCAAGGAGGCCCCTCCGGATGCGCCCGTCGCGCATCGTCGTCGGGGAGGCGCGCCGGGAGGAGTGCTCCGACACCCATGCTTGCCGAGATCGATGGATAGCCGCCCGGAGGTGCCAACCGCTATCCCGACCGACCCTTGCGCCAATCGCCCGTTGATCTGGATCAACGAGCCGACGAAGGTCTTCATCGCCCGGCGCGGCGTGCACGAGCTCACCACGACGATCCTCACGGCTGACGAGGTGCGTGACCTGGTCGAGAAGATGCTGAAGTCCTCCGGCCGACGGGTCGACCTCCGCACGCCGTTCGTCGAGCCGAATGGACGATTGGGATAGATCCAGCCCGTCGGCCGGTCACGTGACGATCTTGCTCTCCTGCCGATGAGCTCGTGCACGGTCGGAGTAACTTCACCAACAGGACTTCGACGCAAGCGATTCGTCGCGCGCCTTCCTCCCGGTCATTGCTCCCGCGCGGCCGGGATCCGGGCCAAGGTGTGGCGAGCGTGCATCACTCTTGCTCGGCCGGCGCCCAGGCCAGGGTCCCGTCCTCGCGCCGGGGTTCCCGCGGGTTGGTGCCCACCACGTCGTAGAGCAGGTGCGTCACGCGATCGCCCTGGACCACGCGGGACGGGTTCGCCAGGGTGACGGTGTCGCCCGGCCCCATGGCGCCGAAGAATGGCCGGCCCGAGCCGAACACGACGGGCACCACGTTCATCACGACCTGGTCGACCATGCCCAGACGGAGCGCCTGCCCGCCGATCTCGCCGGCGGCGACGTCGACGTCCCCGGTCCGCCCCGGCAAGTTCACGGGTGTGCGAAATCGCGGCCTCGACACCGTCGGTCACGAACGTGAACGGCGCGCTGCCCGCGTCCTCCCAGTTGGGCGGCGGCGCGTGCGTGACGACGAAGACGTGGTCGCCCGCGGCCGGGACGCCGCCCAGCCGTCGGTGTGGTCGAACAGGCGGCGGCCGATCACCACCGCACCGATCCGCGGGTAAACGGCCTGCATGAAGTCCCTGGACGCCTGGTGGTGCGGCACGGGTACTCCTGGTCCGCGGAGAACGCCCACTCCACGTCGCCGTTGCCGTTGCCGTTGCCGTACCAGTCGAACATCGGGCCGACATCGTCGTCATCGTGCGCAATGCGGCCGTCCAGCGACACCACCGCGCCCATGATCGTGCGCCCCATAGCCCTGCCACTCGTTGATGGGATCCTCAGCAGGTCAACGCGAGCACGGCAGGCGCGGGACGTCCAAGTGATTCGACGGACGCCGAACGTCGCCATCGACACCAATGACGCCCGGCCCTCGCCGAGTTCTTGTCGGCAGCTCCCGGCACTGCACGACGCACGCCATTGCAGTCCCCACCAGAAGTCCGGATTTGCCGCTGTCAGGGCCGCGCACATGGCCGGCCCCAGCGATGAACTCGACCACGCTTTCGGCGACGATGGCGACTGGCTGCACGATTGGTTCCTCACTCCGGAAAGGGAGATCGGCCGGCCTGACCAGCGCGAACCGGGCGTCTGACGTCGTGGGATTGCTCCAGCATGTGGGGGTGCCGCAAGTCGACGTGTTCGGTTTGGGGGTGGGTGGCGGTGTGGCTCTAC
>JACCUZ010000088.1 GCA_013698395.1 Sporichthyaceae bacterium | reverse complement strand
TGTGGTGGTCCTCAGCGGTGCGGGCCACGACGAGGATCTGGTCGCCCTTCGGTGACCAGCGGCCGGCGAACCCGCTGTCGTCGATGATCATGCCCGACGGTGTCATCCGCTGCAGCCCCGTGCCGTCGACGTTGGTGACGAAGACGCCCAGCGGGCCGTTCCTGTCGGCACGCACGAAGACGAGCTGGTCTCCGTCGGGTGAGTAGTCGCCGGGCAGGTCGTCACCACGGGGAACGGACGTGATCCGTTTCAGGCCGCCACCGTCGGAGGAGCGGATCGAGTAGATGCCGTTTCGACTCGGGTCGTCCATGCCGAAGCTCTCGCAGGTCAGCCGCGTGCCGTCGGGAGACCACGGGCCGCCGCAATACGTCTCGAGGGTCGGGTCAGGCGGCGGGAGCGTGCGAAGGTCACCCGTGCCGGTATTCACGAGATGGGCGGCCATGCCGTCGCCGCAACAGAAGATCGCGACCTCGGTGCCATCCGGCGACCACCGCGGGGCCTCCGCTTCCTCCGGGAACAGCTGCTCAAGGTGGCTTCCGTCCGGGTTGACCGTGTAGATCACGGTGAACCCCAGCGACGGGTCCAGACGCTTGAACACGATCCGTCCGGTCGGCCCCGGGAGGACGTCGGTCGTCGTCGCACCCGACGCGTCCGACGCGTCCGACGCGTCCGGCGCGGGAGGCTGCTCGGTGTCCGCGCAGGCTCCCAGAAGGAGAGCACCGGCGACCACATAGGCCAGCGAGCGCTTCATGTCCCTCCTCGCCCGCGCCCCAGCCTACGAGCCACCGTCAAGGTAACGGTCTGAGCGCAACCTTCGTGCAGCACCGTCCCATGGTGGATCCGAGCGCTCGGTCACGCTAGGTTGCCTCGGCATGGAGGGCGCGCAGGCACAGCAGGGTGACCCAGCCGCTTCGGGGGCAGGGCGACCGCTCGTCGTCCTGGACAAGGTCAACAAGCACTTCGGCGACCTGCATGTCCTGCGCGATGTCGACCTCACGGTGCACGCCGGTGAGGTGGTGGTCGTGCTGGGCCCGTCCGGTTCAGGCAAGTCGACGCTGTGCCGCACGATCAACCGGCTGGAGTCCATCGACTCGGGGACCATCACGTTGGACGGCCAGCCGCTGGCCGCCGAGGGAAAGGCACTGGCCCGGTTGCGCTCCGAGGTCGGCATGGTGTTCCAGGCCTTCAACCTCTTCGCGCACAAGACGGTGCTGGAGAACGTCACCCTCGGACCGATCAAGGTACGAGGGCTGGACAAGGCCGCCGCGGTAAAGCGCGGCCGCGAGCTGCTCGACCGGGTCGGCATCGGCGAGCAGGCCGACAAGCTGCCGGCCCAGCTCTCCGGCGGCCAGCAGCAACGCGTGGCGATCGCGAGAGCCCTGGCCATGGACCCCAAGGTGATCCTCTTCGACGAGCCGACCTCGGCGCTGGACCCCGAGATGATCAACGAGGTGCTCGAGGTCATGATCCAGCTCGCGCGCGACGGCATGACGATGGTGGTGATCACCCACGAGATGGGCTTCGCCCGCCGGGCCGCGAACCGGGTGGTCTTCATGGACCTCGGCGAGATCGTCGAGCAGGCCGACCCCGAGACGTTCTTCAGCTCGCCGCAGAGTGAACGTGGCAAGGACTTCCTGTCCAAGATTCTCAGTCACTGACGAAAGGACCCTCCATGTCCGCACGACGATTGCGTGGCCTCGGCGCAGCCGCGGCCCTCGCGCTGGCGCTGACCGCCTGCGGGGGCGGTGACGACGCCGCGACCGAGGTGGTGACCGACGCGAAATTCCCCGCCGGCTCGTCGATGGCGAAGTTCAACGAGGCGGGCACCATCAAGATCGGTACAAAGTTCGACCAGCCCGGGATCGGGGCGAAGAAGCCCGGTGCCGACGCGCCTGAGGGCTTCGACCCCGAGATGGCCAAGATCGTCGCCGCCAAGCTCGGCATCGAGCCCGACAAGATCAAATGGGTCGAGACGGTGTCCGACAACCGCGAGCCGTTCCTGCAGAACGGCACCGTCGACCTCGTGTTCGCGTCGTACTCGATCACCGACGAGCGACGGCAGGTCGTCGGGCAGGCCGGGCCGTACTACGTGACGGGGCAGCAGCTGCTCGTGGCCAAGGACGACGACTCGATCAAGGGTCCCGACGACCTCGAGGGCAAGAAGGTCTGCTCCGTCGAGGGATCCACGTCGATCAAGACGGTTGAGGAGGAGTACGGAGCCAACCCCGCGCCGTTCGCGACGTACAGCGAGTGCGTGCAGCAGCTGCTGTCCGGCTCCGTCGACGCGGTCACGACCGACGGGGCGATCCTGCTCGGCTACACCGCGGAGAACCCGGACAAGCTCAAGGTCGTGGGCGACGCGTTCAGCGAGGAGCGGTACGGCATCGGCTTCAAGAAGGACGACACGAAGCTGTGCAACTTCCTCAACGAGACCCTCGAGGCCTCGTTCGAGGACGGGTCGTGGCAGGAGGCCTTCGACCAGACACTCGGGGAGGCCGGGGTCGAGGCACCGGAGGCCCCGACCGTCGATCCCTGCGAGTGACGTGGAGATCCTGCTCGACAACATCGGGAAGATCCTGGAGGGCTTCCAGGTCACCCTGATCCTGTTCGCCGGCGGGACGGTGCTGGCCCTCGTGGTCGGCACCGTCCTCGCCTCCATGCGGGTCTCGCCCGTGCCGCCACTCCGCCTGGTCGGGGCGACCTACGTCAACGTGGTCCGCAACACCCCGCTGGTGCTGATCTTCATCATCGTGGTGTTCGCCCTGCCCGAGCTGGGGATCCAGTTCTCCTTCCGCCTCTTCGCCATTCTGGCCGTCGGCGCCTACACCGCGGCGTTCGTCACCGAAGCCCTCCGGTCGGGGGTCAACACCGTGCAGGCGGGCCAAGCCGAGGCCGCCCGGGCCCTGGGCATGACGTTCGGGCAGACCCTCTCGCACGTGATCATGCCGCAGGCGGCTCGCAGCGTGATCCCTCCGATGGGCTCGATCCTTATCGCGCTGCTCAAGAACACCTCCGTCGCCGCAGGGTTCGGGGTGATCGAGGCGACCGGCACCCTGCGAGAGCTCGGCCGGGACTTCCCGCAGGCCCTGTACTGGCTGTTCTTCGGCATCGCCCTGGGCTACGTCGTCCTCGTCCTGCTGGTGTCCGCGGTGTTCCGGCAGCTCGAACGACGCCTGGTCGTGGTCCGGTGAGGCGGCGGTGAGCAGCGTCCTGTACGACCTGCCCGGGCCGGCCGCCCGGCGTCGGGCCCAGATCGGCAGTGCCGTCGGTGCCGTCGTCGTCGCCGGCCTGCTCGCCCTGGTCCTCTGGAGGTTGATCGACCGGGGGCACTTCTCGGAGCAGAGGTGGGAGCCGTTCGCCGACCCCGACACGTGGAACGCCATCGGCGAGGGCCTGGTCAACACCATCAAGGCGGCGGCGCTGGCCATCGTCTTGTCCCTGGTGACAGGAGTGCTGCTGGCCGCCGGCCGGCTCTCGGACCGGTCCTACGTCCGGGTGCCCGTCGTCACGGTGGTGGAGTTCTTCCGGGCCGTGCCGCTGCTAATGCTGATCTTCTTCTTCTTCCTGGCGTCACCGAGCACGCTGGGCAGCTACGGCGCCCTGGTGGCCGGCCTGACGTTGTACAACGGCGCCGTGCTGGCCGAGATCTTCCGGGCGGGCATCCTGTCCGTGCCGCGCGGGCAGAGCGAGGCGGCCTACTCGCTGGGGTTGCGCAAGACCCAGGTGATGGGCCAGATCCTGGTCCCGCAGGCGGTGCGGGCGATGCTTCCCGCACTCATCAGCCAGTGCGTGGTGGTGCTCAAGGACACGTCGCTGGGCTTCATCGTCGTCTACCCCGAGCTGGTACGCACCGGGCGCCAGATCTATGACAGCTACTTCAACATCATCCCGGCCGTGATCGTGGTCACCGCCATCTACGTGTCGATGAACATGTCCCTGTCCTGGCTGGCCGGCTGGCTCGAGCGGCGGACCCGCCAGCGTTCCGACCAGCCGGTGCTCTCCGCGGCCGACGTCGACCAGGGCGCGGCGGTCTGAGGCCACCGGGTCTCCGCTAGCTCCAGCCGAAGTTTCGCCTGAGCTCCGAGGCCACCCGGTCGAAGCGGGCCCGGTCGAGGACCGCGCCCTCGCGGCGGATGCCGTCCTCGGTCATCTCGAGCACCCGGTCCAGCCGGATCCAGCTCGGCCGCCCCTCGCTGTCCCAGTCCCCCGACCCCAGCGCGAGCCAGCCCGGTTCCCCGTCGTGGTGCTGGCTGGAGAGCATCAGGCCCTGGAGCTGGTCGCCCTGCCGGCCGACCACGAGCACGGGCCGGTCCTTGCCACGCGCCGCGTCCTCCTCGTAGGCGACCCAGGTCCACACGATCTCGCCAGGGTCGGCCTGCCCGTCGAGGTCCGGGGCGTACGTAAGGACCCGGCGCGTGGGCGTCGGCGTCGGCGCTTCCTTGGGCCGGACGGCCCGGGCCAGCGTCCCGGCGAGCCGGCCCCAGCCGCTCAGCGCGCCACCTCGGTCGCCCGCGACTCGCGGACCACCGTCACGCGGATCTGCCCCGGATAGGTCAGGTCGTGCTCGACCTGCTTGGCGATCTCGCGGGCGAGCACCTGGGCCTGGATGTCGTCGACAGCGCCGGGCAGCACCATCACCCGCAGCTCCCGCCCGGCCTGCATCGCGAACACCTTGTCCACCCCGTCGTAGGACGTCGCGATCTCCTCCAGGCGGGTCAGCCGTGCGACGTACGCCTCCAGGGACTCGCGGCGGGCACCGGGACGCCCCCCGCTGATGGCGTCGGCCGCCTGCGTCAGCACCGCCTCGACCGTGTGCGGCTCCACCTCGTTGTGGTGGGCCTCGATGGCGTGCACCACGTCGGGGTGCTCACCGCAGCGGCGGGCCAGGTCGGCGCCGACGAGGGCGTGGGAGCCCTCGGCCTCGTGGGTGAGCGCCTTGCCCACGTCGTGCAGGAGGGCGCACCGACGCAGCAAGGCGACGTCGAGGCCCAGCTCGGCAGCCATCATCCCCGCGATGTGGGCCGACTCCAGGAGGTGGCTCAGGACGTTCTGGCCGTACGACGTCCGGTACCGCAGCCGGCCCAGCAGCGTGACCAGCTCGGGGTGCATGTCGGTGATCCCGACGTCGACCAGTGCATCCTCCCCGGCCCGCTGGCAGAGCGCCTCGACCTCGGCGCGCGCCTTCCCGTAGGCGTCCTCGATGCGCTGGGGGTGGATCCGGCCGTCGAGGACCAGGGCCTGCAGGGCCAACCGTCCGACCTCCCGGCGGACCGGGTCGAAGCAGGACAGCAGCACGGCCTCGGGGGTGTCATCGATGATGAGGTTGACCCCGGTGACCTGTTCGAAGGCCCGGATGTTGCGGCCCTCCCGGCCGATGATGCGGCCCTTCATCTCGTCGCCGGGCAGGTGCAGTACCGAGACCACAGACTCGGTGGTCTGCTCCGTGGCGAGCCGCTGGATGGCACCGGTGATGATGCGCCGCGCCCGGGTCTCGCCCTCGTCCTGGGCGGCCTTCTCGATGTCGCGGACGAGCAGCGCCGCCTCCCGCTTGGCATCGTTCTCGATGGCGGCGACGAGCTCGACCCGGGCCTGCTCGGCGCTGAGTCCGGCCGCCTGCTCGAGCACCCGCCGGCGCTCGAACTGGAGGTCGGCGAGCTCGGCTCGGCTCGCTGCGATGGCAGTCTCTCGCGCCTCGAGCTCGTGGACGCGCTCCTCGAGGTGATGGACCTCGGCGTCCAGGCGGTCCTCCCGCTCACTCAGCCGGTGCTCGCGCCGCTCCAGATCGGTGCGCTGCTCGAGAATGTCTGCCCGCCGGTTGTGCTGACCGGCGACGTCGGCCCGCCGGGAGCGGAGCAGTATGACCAGTCCCCCGGCAGCGAGGACCAGGAGCACCAAGGCGACAGCGAGGAGCACGACCAGGAGTGTGCTGCCGGCCACGTGCACCTCCTCCGTCCGCGCGACCGCCGGGTGCGGGCCCGCCAGCCGAGGGCCGCACCCAAGACCTTCGTGCATGCGCGGACGATCCGGCCGAATGGCCGAAGTGGCGCTTCGGAGGAAGTCGCCGACGCCGCCCGGCGTTGTCAGGCCGCCGATGCGGTGTACCACGTTTCCGGTGTCAGGCCGGAGGTGTCGTCTCGTTCGTAGCAGTCACGGGGCCGCGGGTGCGGGGTAGTCCCTCTAGTCGCGAGGCTACGACCGGCACAGATGTGGGTCAAGCATGATCATGATCGCTGCCGGTGCCGCCGACCGTCGGGTCACGGCTCAGGGCGTCGCGCACGACGGCGGCGGCGAGCCCGCCGGAGTAGCCCTTGCGCCCCAGCATGGCGACCAGCCGACGGAACCGCGCCTCAGGGGCCAGCCCTCGCGTCGCCGGCAGCCGCCGGGTCACGAGAGAGGTGGCCGCCACCCGCTCCTCGTCCACGCCGATCTCCTCGACCGCTGCCTGCACGGTCTGGTCGTCGACGCCCTTCTGCCGCAACTCAAAGGTCAGGGCCCGCCGCGACAGACCACGGGTGGCCCGCCGGGAGCGCACCCACGCCTCGGCGAAGGCGGTGTCGTCGACCAGGCCCACCTCGGTGAACCGGTCCAGCACCCGCTCGGCCATCTCGTCCGGTACCGCGCGCGCCGCCAGCTCCCCGGCCAGCTGCGCCCTCGTCCTCGGCGCGGCCGTGAGCCGGCGCAACACGACCGTGCGCGCGACCGACTCGGGATCGGCATCAGGGGACACCGGACGCTCAGATGTCTGAGGGGGCCACCGCCGGCCCGGCCGGCTCTGGCGGGGTGTCGATCCGCGGACCGACACCAAGCTTTTCCTTGATCCGCTTCTCCAGCTCGTCGGCCAGGTCGGGGTTGTCGCGCAGGAAGGCCCGGGAGTTCTCCTTGCCCTGACCGAGCTGGTCGCCGTCGTAGGTGTACCAGGCGCCGGACTTGCGCACGAAGCCCTGCTCGACGCCCACGTCGATCAGCCCACCCTCGCGGCTGATACCCAGCCCGAACATCAGGTCCATCTCCGCCTGCCGGAAGGGCGGGGACACCTTGTTCTTGGCGACCTTCACCCGGACCCGGTTGCCGACAGCCTCCTGACCGTCCTTGAGCGTCTCGATGCGCCGCACGTCGAGGCGAATCGAGGCATAGAACTTCAACGCCCGCCCGCCGGAGGTGGTCTCGGGGCTGTTGTGCACCATCACCCCGTCGACGAAGTAGTTGTGGGTCCCGTCGACCTCGATGTCGAAACGGTGCATCGAGCGCGTCATGGGCTTCACGTGGATGTCGAGGACTCGCGCCGGGACCGGACGCAGCTCCGGCTCGGCGAACTGCGGCTCGACCGCGAACTGTCCCCGGAACCTCGGCAGCAGCTTGTAGTCCATCGATGGGTGCACGTACGGCGCGATGATCTCCTGCAGTCGCGTGGTACCCGAGGTGGAGAACTGCAGCACTGCCTTCCCGAGACTGCCTCGGCTGACCAGCCTGCAGTCCAGGTCATGGGTGTCCCGCAGGTACTCGACGAGCCGACTCCGTGACCCCTCGCTCATCGCCTCGACGCAGATCTCGGCCCGACCGGTCCCACCGGCCGTTCTCGCCTGCACGCCCTTGGACCTCACCGTGAAGCACGCATCGTCCATGTACCAGATCGCCAGCGCCAACGGGTCGAGCGCCTTGAGGTAGTCCCACGTGAGATGCTTCTTGCCGTCGCCGAAGTAGACGACCCGCTGCAGCTCGCCGAGCTCCGGAAGCGGCGTGAAATCGGCGAAGCCGGCGCCCTTGGGGTTCACCCGTCGGGTGCACTCGATGTTGCCGAGCAGCGACACCTTCCAGTCCAGGTAGTCGAGCTGCTTTGCGCCGTGCCCCAAGCGGAGGCGCACGCCATTGCGGTCGCGACGGTTGGGTGAGAGGTTGGCGTCACCCATCAGACCACCGAGGACCACCTGCCACTGCTGGTCGTTGAGCCGCACCTTCTCGGCCTGCACCACCCGGTCGCCGGGCAACAGCTCGCCGGCCTCCCGCCACCCCCCCGGTGTCTGGATGAGGTGGTTGGCCGTGGCCGCAAACTGGGCCCGCCCGTTGCCCCCGGACTTCTCGACGGTGAACTGCAGGAACTGCTCGGTCGGTCCGTTGTCGAACCAGTTGGTCACCCGGCGAGGAACGATCCGGCCTGCCTCGGCGTCGTACGACAGCACCTCGACCGGCAGCTTCCCGTTGACGATCTTGCCGATCTTCTCCTGCGTGCCGTCGGCAAGCGTGACCCGAGTGCCATAGGACATGCAGCCGAACATCACACCCACCTTCTCGCGAAGCTGGTTGATGAACACACACGTGGTGTTGGACTGGCTGAGCGCGCCGGTCAGCTTGCGCAGCGCCTGGCTCATCAGCCGCGCCTGCAGGCCGACGTGGCTGTCCCCCATCTCACCCTCGATCTCCGCCCGGGGCACGAGGGCGGCCACCGAGTCGATCACGATGATGTCCAGTGCCCCGGACCGGATCAGCATGTCGGCGATCTCCAGCGCCTGCTCACCGGTATCGGGCTGGGACACCAACAACCCGTCGGTGTCGACACCGAGCTTCTTCGCGTAGTCCGGGTCGAGGGCGTGCTCGGCGTCGATGAAGGCCGCGATGCCCCCCGCCCGCTGCGCGTTGGCGATGGCGTGCAGCGCCACGGTCGTCTTACCCGAGCTCTCGGGGCCGTAGATCTCCACCACGCGACCTCGCGGCAGGCCCCCGATCCCGAGCGCCACGTCGAGCGCGATGGAACCTGTCGGAATCACCTCCATGGGGGCGCGCACCTCGTCACCGAGCCGCATCACGGAGCCCTTGCCGAACTGTCGGTCGATGTTCGCGAGGGCGGTGTCGAGCGCCTTGTCGCGGTCTGCTGCAGGAGCCATGGATGCCATCCCGGTCGATGAGGGGCGGGTCGTCTTCGTCATTACCGTCGAACCTAGGGCCGACCCCGGACACAACCATCGGTCGTCCCGAAGGTTGTGGACGAGCCAGCAGTGTGGACGATAACCGAACACGTGTTCGACCACAGAAGCGACACGCCGTGCCGGCCCGACGGGGGGGCTCAGCCGTCGGTGGACGACACCCCTGGCATGCGGTTGTCGCGGAACGCTGCCACGAAAAGACGGTGGTCGGCCCGGGCACGCTCGGCGTAGCTGTGGGCGAACCGGGTCAGATCGACGACGAAGTCGTCGCCGCGCTTCCCGATCACCTCGGCCACCGCGTCCTCGGTCTGGAACTCCACCAGCGGCGTCTCCCCGGTGTCCTTGTCGCTGACGCAGTGCACCTTCGCCGTCGCCCGGCCTAGCTGCTCGACCACGGGTCCCAGAACCTCCGGCTCGGAGAGCTCCGACCAGTCGAGGTCCGCGTCGTACGGCGAGATCTCGGCCACGACGAAGCCGCTGCCGTCGAGCTCGGTCCATCCCAACCACGGGTCGGCGTGCGCCTGCAACGCCGACTGCGAGACGGCCGTGCGGTGGCCGTGGTGGCGGAAGTGCTCACGTGCCTGGGGGTGATCCACGACGCGGCTCGGCGCTGCCACGTTGCCCTGCTTCATCGACAGCACGATGTCGTTCTCGAGGGCCTGCGTATGCCCTTCGACGAGCAGGTTGTACGCGGGCAGGCCGGCGCTGCCGATGCCGAAACCCGAGGTGCCCACGACGTCCTTGAGCTGGTAGCTGATGCTGCCGAGCCGCTTGGACTCCGGGATCGTGTCGAGATACGCGGCGTACGCCTTCTTCACGCGGCTGCGCTCCCGGCGGCCGAGCTCGCGCGTCCTCGCGCCATGACGGAAGCGGCGCTCGTAGTCCTCGACCATCGTCAACCGGTCGAGCAGGTCGACCCGGGTCGACAGCTGCGCGTGGAGGAGCGCGGTGTGCACCTCGTCGGTCGCCGTGTCCAGCCGCAGCGCCCACTCGTGGTCGCGGTCGCTGTCGACGAACGCGTGCACCTGCTCGACGTACGCGCGCAGGTACCGTCCGCACAGCTCGTCGATCGCGGCATCGGGCAGGGCCTTCTGCCAGCACATCAGCGCGAGGCTCGCGACGAACCGGCGGAGGTCCCAGGTGAACGGCCCGAGGTAGGCCTCGTCGAAGTCGTTGACGTCGAAGACCAGCACGCCTTTGCCGTCCATGTAGGTGCCGAAGTTCTCGGCGTGCAGGTCACCCTGGATCCAGACCCTGCCGGTCCGCTCGTCTGTCCAGTCGTCGCGCAGGTCGGCCATGTCGGCGTAGAAGACGCAGGCGCTGCCGCGGTAGAAGGCCCACGGGTCGGCGGCCATCTTGCGG
Source organism: Sporichthyaceae bacterium (assembly GCA_013698395.1). Taxonomy (GTDB): domain Bacteria; phylum Actinomycetota; class Actinomycetes; order JACCUZ01; family JACCUZ01; genus JACCUZ01. Next base: position 3,445 of record JACCUZ010000088.1, on the reverse strand, counting down.
AACTTCACCCGGAACGCGTCCGCGTCGGCCTTCATCAGGTCGGCGAACGCCTCGACCAGGGTGTCGACGATCAGCGTCGTGCGCTGCTCGTCCTTACCGGCACTGGTTCTACGGGCAGGTGGCACGGGCGGGCAGGCTCCTCAGCGTCGGACCGACGGGACGTCCATGCCCTCGCAGACTGCCCGCCACACGCGCAGGGTCGGCTCGCCGTCGGCGAGGGCCTGTACCACTGTGCGGCCACCCAGCTCGGAGAAGACGTGCAGCTCCGCGAGCGACTCGGCGTGCGGACCGAACGCCGCAGCCATCCGTTCCCAGAAGTCGGTCAGGCGCATCGACCAAGTATCACGCCGCCGGACCACCGGCCCCATCACCGGCAGAGCGAGTTCCGGAGGCCTCCGGTGCTGACCTGGGGCTCAGATCGGCGGCTGGCCACGCCCAGGCCGCGGCTGTCGGTGGGCGGGCTGTCGGTGGGGAGGGCGACAATGGCGCCGTGACCGACGAGCCGCCCGGGGGTAGCGCTCAATCCTCTGCCGGTGGCGCCGCCGGCCTCTCCCCCGCGACCGGCCTCTCCCCCGCAACCGCCCGGTTCTCCCCGGCCACCCGGGCGTGGTTCGACGCGTCGTTCAGGGCACCTACGGCGGCGCAGGCCGGTGCCTGGGACGCGATCGGTGCCGGCCGGAACGTCCTCGTGGTCGCGCCGACCGGGTCGGGCAAGACGCTGGCCGCTTTCCTGTGGTCCATCGACCACCTGGCCAGCGAGCCTGCTCCGGCCGAACCGCAGCGACGCTGCCGAGTTCTCTACGTCTCGCCGATGAAGGCTCTCGCCGTCGACGTCGAGCGCAACCTGCGGGCTCCGCTGGTCGGCATCCGGCACGCGGCCACGCGACTCGGCCTGCCCGAGCCCGACCTCACCGTCGGGGTGCGCTCGGGTGACACTCCGGCCGACCAGCGCCGCCGCTTCGCCCGGACGCCGCCCGACGTGCTCATCACCACCCCCGAGTCGCTGTTCCTTCTCCTCACCTCCCAGGCCCGCGAGTCGCTGCGCGGTGTCCAGACGGTCATCGTCGACGAGGTGCATGCCGTCGCCGGCACCAAGCGGGGCGCCCACCTCGCGATCTCCCTCGAGCGCCTCGACCATCTTCTCGACCGACCCGCGCAGCGCATCGGGCTCTCCGCGACCGTCCGCCCTGTCGAGGAGGTGGCCCGGTTCCTCGGCGGAGCCCACGAGGTCGACGTCGTCCAACCGCCCAGCGCCAAGACCATCGAGCTCGAGGTCGTCGTGCCGGTCGAGGATCTCGGCGGGCTGGGCCAGGCCACGGGTGAGGTCAGCGGGTCCGCAGCCGGTGCGGAACGGCGTACCTCCATCTGGCCCCACGTCGAGGAGCGCATCGCCGACCTCATCGAGGCGCACCGCTCGACGATCGTGTTCGCCAACTCGCGCCGCCTCGCGGAGCGCCTGTGCGCGCGCCTCAACGAGATCCACCACGAGCGTTCGGAAGGCGAGCCGGAGCGGCCCGACATCGCGCGTGCCCACCACGGGTCGGTCTCCAAGGAGCAACGCGCGCAGATCGAGGAAGCCCTCAAGGCCGGCCGGTTGCCGGCAGTCGTCGCGACCTCCTCTCTGGAGCTCGGCATCGACATGGGCGCTGTCGACCTGGTGATCCAGGTCGAGTCGCCGCCCTCGGTCGGCAGCGGCCTGCAGCGCGTCGGTCGGGCCGGCCACCAGGTGGGCGCGGTGTCCAAGGGCGTGATCTTCCCGAAGTACCGGGGCGACCTCGTGCAGACAGCCGTCGTCGCGGAGCGGATGCGCTCCGGTGAGATCGAGGCGCTGCGCTACCCGCGGAACCCGCTCGACGTGCTCGCCCAACAGGTGGTCGCGATGGTGAGCGGGCAGGAGTGGGACGTGGAGGTGCTCTACGACGTGGTACGCCGGGCCGCACCTTTTGCCGCACTCCCCCGCTCGGCGTTCGAGTCCGTTCTGGACATGCTTGCCGGGCGCTATCCCTCCGACGAGTTCGCCGAGCTGCGTCCCCGGCTGGTGTGGGACCGGGTCGGCGGCACGCTGACCGGCCGCCCGGGCGCCCAGCGCCTGGCGGTCACCAGCGGCGGAACGATCCCCGACCGCGGGCTCTTCGGCGTGTTCCTCGTGGGAGACAAGCAGAGCCGGGTCGGTGAGCTGGACGAGGAGATGGTCTACGAGTCCCGCGTCGGTGACGTGTTCGCGCTCGGTTCGACGTCATGGCGCATCGAGGACATCACCCACGACCGGGTACTCGTCTCCCCCGCACCCGGGCAGCCGGGCCGGCTCCCGTTCTGGAAGGGCGACGCGATAGGTCGGCCCCTCGAACTCGGTCGGGCGCTCGGCGCGTTCACCCGGGAGCTGTCCGCCATGTCACCGGAGGACGCGCGGGGCCGGGTGCGGGCCAGCGGACTCGACGAGTGGGCGGCGGACAACCTGCTCGGCTACCTGGCGGAGCAGCGGGCGGCGACCGGGCACCTGCCCGACGACCGCACGGTCGTCGTCGAACGGTTCCGCGACGAGCTCGGCGACTGGCGGGTGGCCGTGCACTCGCCGTTCGGCGCTCAGGTGCACGCGCCATGGGCCCTGATCGTGTCGGCCCGGCTGCGGGAACGTCACGGCGTCGACGTGCAGGCCATGCACTCCGATGACGGCATCGTGCTGCGGCTGCCCGACGTCGAGACCGAGGACGGCGTGGCGCCACACGGTGCCGACCTCGCCGTGCTCGACCCCGACGAGGTGGAGGCGTTGGTCACCACGGAGGTCGGGGGATCGGCGCTGTTCGCGTCACGGTTCCGCGAGTGCGCGGCGCGGGCGCTCCTGCTGCCACGGCGCAACCCGGGCCGACGTACCCCGCTCTGGCAGCAGCGCCAGCGCTCCGCCCAGCTGCTCGCGGTTGCCAGCGACTACGGCTCGTTCCCGGTCGTGCTCGAGACGATGCGCGAGTGCCTGCAGGACGTGTTCGACGTGCCGGGTCTGGTCGGGCTGATGCGTGACGTCCAGGAGCAACGGGTGCGCATCGTCGAGGTGGAGACGGCCCAGCCGTCGCCGTTCGCACGGTCACTGCTGTTCGGCTACGTCGCCGCGTTTCTGTACGAGGGCGACTCCCCGCTCGCCGAACGACGCGCCCAGGCCCTCTCCCTCGACGCGACGCTCCTCGCGGAGCTGCTGGGACAGCAGGGCTACGGCGGGCTACGCGAGCTCCTCGACGCCGACTCCATCGCCGCGCTGGCCCGCGACCTGCAGCGGCTCTCCGAGGACCGCCGGGCGCGCGACGTCGAGGGCGTCGCCGATCTGCTGCGCGTGCTCGGGCCGCTCAGCACCGCCGAGACCGTCGAGCGGGGAGCCACCCCACGCTGGCTCGCCGAGCTCGAGGAGTCGCGACGAGCAATCCGCGTCCGGATGGCCGGCGAGGAGCGCTGGGCG
>JACCUZ010000063.1 GCA_013698395.1 Sporichthyaceae bacterium | reverse complement strand
ACGGGACGGGCGGGTGCGGCGCTGGCATGTGCGCTGATCCTCCTGACTGCGTGCAGCGACGACCCAGAGGGCACGGCGACGCCGTCGACCACGGGCAGCCCGACGCACACCGCCGCGAGCGACCCGTCGCCGAGCGCCGGCGCTTCGCGAGAGCCGTCCGTCACGTTCCCGGCCGAGAGTCCACCCTCGACCGGGCTTGCGCCGCCGGCCACGACGGTTGCACCGACCGTCGCGTCCACCGCCGACCGGAGCGACGCCCCGCCCACCGAGGTGATCCGCGTGGTGGCCGTCGAGGTCGACGACGCCGACGGTGCGGAGCGGATCGTGATCGACACGGAGGGCGGGACGCCCGGATACCGGCTGCGCTACGTCGATGCGGTCCGCATCGACGGCGAGCCCGTGCTCGTCGAGGGAAACGCGTTCCTGGAGCTTGTGCTCGAGTCCGCCGACCCTGAGGGCGACCAGGGCCTGGCCGACGAGGTCGCCGTCGACCTACTGCCCGACCAGCAGTTGATCAAGCACGTCCAGATTGCCTACTACCTCGGCGATGAGCTGACCTACGCGATCGGCGTCGTCGACGTCGTCCCGTTCTCGGTCACCACCACGGTCGACCAGATTGTGATCACCTTCACCCCTTGACGTGATTCAGATCGTGCCTGGCGAGCACCTGCAGCCAGGTCACCGCGGCGATGGTGCGCAAGTACGCGAAGCGATCCAAGGCTGAGAAGGCCGCGATCTTGGACCATCTGGTCGAGGTCAACGAGTGGCATCGCGATCACGCCCGCAAGGCGCTGCGGGTCGCGGTGGCCGGCGCGCCGCCCACCGTGCGGCGCGCTCGCGCCCCGGTGCTCACCTACGGGCCGGAGGTCATCGACGCGTTGCGCAAGGTGTGGGCGGTGCTCGACGGCCCGACTGGGAAACGGCTCGCCCCGATCATGAGCGAGTTGGTCGCCTCGTTGCGCCGCCATGGCGAGCTCGACATCGACGACGCACTCGTTGCCCAGCTGGTGGCGATGTCGGCGGCCACCATCGACCGGCGGCTTGCGCCAGACCGGGCCGAGCTGCAGGTCTGCCGCGGCCGGTCGCTGACCAAGCCCGGCGGGCTGCTCAAGACGCAGATCCCGATGCGGACCTGGGCGGACTGGGACGACAAACGGCCCGGGTTCGTCGAGGTCGACCTGGTCGGGCACGACGGCGGTGACCTCAACGGCGAGTTCTGCTACACCCTCACCGTCACTGACATCGCCACCGGCTGGACCGAGAACCGCACCGTGCGGAACAAGGCCGCCAAGTGGGTGTCGCGGCGCTGGTCGAGATCCAGGCCAGCTTGCCGTTCCCGCTGCTGGGCATCGACTCCGACAACGGGTCGGAGTTCATCAACTACCACCTGCTGCGGTGGTGCACCGAACAGCGGATCACCTTCACCCGGTCCCGCCCGAACAACAGCAACGACGGCTGCCACGTCGAGCAGAAGAACTGGGCAGTCGCCCGCCGCACCGTCGGCTACTGGCGCTACGAGACAGCAGCCGAGATGGGCCTGCTGAACCAGATCTGGACCGCGCTGTCCCCGCTGACCAACCTGTTCACCCCACAACAGAAGCTGGCCAGCAAGACCCGGGTCGGGGCGAGGATCACCAAGCGCTACGACACCGCACAAACGCCCTACCAGCGGCTGCTCGGCCACCCCGACGTCCTCGACGACACCGACCGCCGGCCGCTCGAGAGACGCCACGCCACGACCACCCCCGCCCAAGCCCGGCGCGACGTCACCGACCTGCAAGCCACCCTGCTCACCCGCGTCGCACACAAGAACATCACCCGCCGCGGGAAGCAGAACGCCGTCTACCTCTCCCGAACCAGACAGCCCCGCCCGGCCAGCCCCGCCAAGCGGGCATCCTGACGAGAGTCAACGACAGCGACCACGCGGGCATCTTGACGTGAGTCACCGAGACGAATCCACGAACTCGTCGCCTCGAGTTGGTGCCGAGCGAGCGTCGCCGCGAGGTCGTCGTCCGCATTCGCCCGACCTCACGCGATCTTGTGTGCAACGCTTCGGCGGGAGCCGTAGTCGTCGTCCGGCGATGGCGGCTGATCAACTTGTCGTTCGTCCTATGGAGGTCTGTGGCGGTGACGCCAGTGGAAACGGCGTCGCCGTGGAGAGGCACGGCGGATGCGGACGTGCTCGCCGGCACAGGACCGACCACGGTCGGCGCCGGCCGAGCCCCCCATCTCGTGGCCCGTGCACGCCGACGGCTCGCCAGCCACCGACCGGTCGAGCTGCTTCCTGGCTGGCCGCTCGTGCTGCTGTTCGTCGGCTACCCGCTGTGGTGGATCGGCGGGGTCGCCGTGTTCGCGCCGCTGGTGGCCGCGGTCCCGATGCTGGGCTATCTGCTCGCGCTGCGGCACATCAGGTTGCCCTCCGGCTTTGCGTTGTGGCTGCTCTTCCTGGCCTGGGCCACCGCGGGCGTCACGGTGCTCTGGGTCCAACCCAGCGGCACGCTGGCAGTCGCCGGGCTCGACCGCCTCGTGCCCTTCGGTTATCGCCTCGCGTGGTACGCGGCGGTGACGGTCGTGCTCCTCTACGTCGGCAACCTCAGACGCAGCCAGCTCAGCGACCAGCGGGTCTACCGCCTGCTGGCCTGGATGTTCCTCGTGACCGTGGTCGGCGGCTACATCGGGTACCTGGCGCCGAACGTGCCGGTCCGCTCGGTTCTCGAGATCGTCCTGCCGGCGGGTGTGCGCTCCAACGACTTTCTCTCGGTCCTCATCCACCCGAACCTGGCCCAGCTGCAGGACATCGGCATCGAGGTGACGAGATCGTCCGCACCATTCGTCTACGCGAACGACTGGGGTGCGAACTACGGCCTGCTCGCTCCGTTCTTCGTGCTGGCCTGGACCGGGGCGCACGCTGGCTGGCGCCGCCGGGTGTTCCCGTTCGTCGCGCTGGTCTCGGTGCCGCCGGTAATCTTCAGCCTCAACCGCGGCCTGTGGTTGGGGCTCGTCGTCGTTGCGATCTTCGTCGCGGTGCGGCTGGCGCTGATGGGCCGGCTCGCTGCGATGAGTGGTGTCCTCGGTGCGGCCGTGCTCACTGGCGCGCTGCTCGGCGCTACTCCGCTCGGCGACCTGGTGACCGAGCGGTTCGAGAACCAGCACAGCAACGAAGGCCGGACTGAGCTGGCCAACCGAGCGGTCGCGATCGCCTGGGAGGAGTCGCCGATTCTCGGGTTCGGCGGGTCTCGGGAGGTCGCCGGCAACTTCTACTCGATCGCCGGTGCATCGAGCGAAGCCTGCCCTGGCTGCTCGCCGCCGCAGATCGGGACGCAGGGCCACCTGTGGCTGCTGGTCTTCGGTCACGGGCTCGTCGGCGCCGCATGGTTCTTCGGGTTCCTCGGCCGCCGTCTCGTCGTCGGGCTGCGCGGCACGAGCCGCGACGCCACCGCGCTGTGCGCGGTCGTGGTCTTCTACGTCACGGTGATGTTCGCCTACGACCTGCTCACGCTGCCTACGTTCGTCCTCATGATCGCGCTCGGGTTGCTCTGGCGTCACGAGTCCGAACCCGCCGTGGTTCGCTTCACCGACCGGAGATCGGCACTCGACGAACCGAGCCACGGCACGACCGTTCCGTCGGCTTCGACACCGCGATGACAACACTGCGCGACGCCCCGGAGGGGGTCAAGGGTGCGGGCCGCCGCGCCGTCGCGAACTGGGGCGCACTCACCGCGGGCCGGCGCATGCTGCCGGATTACCTGATCTGTGGGGCGCAACGCAGCGGGACGACAAGCCTGCACCGGGTCCTTGCCCGGCACCCGGACGTGACGCCGCCGGCCTTCCACAAGGGCGTGCACTTCTTCGACTCCGCAGCGCACTACGCGCGCGGCCTCGACTGGTACCGCGGGCACTTCCCGGTCCGGATGCTTGCCGACCGCCGAGCGCGGACCGGCCAGGCGCGCACCGGCGAGTCGAGCCCATACTACGTCTTTCACCCACTCGCGCCCGGGCGAATCGCGCGTGACCTGCCCGCGGCGAGACTCGTCGTCCTGCTTCGCGACCCGGTCGAGCGAGCGTGGTCGGCGCACAAGCAGGAGACCGGTCGCGGTTTCGAGACCGAGCCGTTCGAGCGTGCGCTCGAGCTCGAGGACGAGCGGCTGGACGGCGAGGTGGAGCGGATCAGGCGTGACCCCTTGTACCAGTCGTTCCACCACCAGCATCACGCGTACCGTCGGCGCGGTCACTACGCCGAGCAGATCGAGAGGCTGACCGGCGCGGTGGGCGCGGATCGCGTGCTCGTCCTCGAGGCCGAGGAGCTCTTCACGCCGGGAACCGACGGGTGGGCTCGCCTGCTCGACCACATCGGCCTCGCCGCGTGGGACCCAGGCCCGATGCCAAGGGCAAACGCCCGGCCGAGCGGTGCGCTGCCGGCCACGGTCCGGGAGGAGCTGGCCACCTACTTCCAGCCGCACGACGAGCAGCTGGCGCGACTGCTCGAGCGCGACCCCACGTGGCGCCGCTGACTAGACCTTCGCGTCGGGCTTGTTCAGGATGGTGATCCAGTCGCCGTACTTCCGGACGTCGTACTGGCCGCGATCGCCCCAGCACTGCGTCTGGCGCTCGACGGTGAGCCCGACCACGCGTGCCCAGCTGGCGACGTCCTCGCGTGCCACCGGTGACCGGTTTCCGCTGTCGCGCCACCGCCCCTGCCCGGCCAGCCGCTGGACGACTCGGCCGACCAGCCCCAGGCGGCGGGTCACCGGCACGAGGGGAAGACTCCACCGCCGGAGGCCGGCGTGATGGATCACGGCCCGACCACCGGGCCGCAGGACCCGCGCGAGCTCGCTCAGGTACCCCTTGATCACGTCGCCCTCCATGTGGACGAACGAGTCGAACGACCAGGCGAAGTCGATCGATCGGCCATCGAGGAAGGACAGCGACGATCCAGTGGTGAGGTGGCCACGAAGCCGGGGGTCGTCGCTGAAGCGGACCCGGCAGGCGTCGAGGCACTCCTGGTTGATGTCGACGATCACGACGCTCCCGGCCCCGGCCAGCAGGTGCTCGGTCCACCTCCCGTGCCCGGGAGCGATCTCGAGCACGTCCGACGCCGGGGTCAACGACGGCACGACGAAGGTGTCGACGAGCGCCTCTTTCCACAACTCGTAGGGCTGCCCGCAGGCGGACGCCATGCCCGACCACTCGTCGCCGTGCTGCTCCCACCCATGCCGCTGGCTCCAGGCTGCACGGTTCCACTCGACAGATGGCATCGGCTCTCTCCTGAGACTCGAATCGACGGCGGACTCGACTCGTACGTCAGGCCCAGCACCTGCCTGCACAACCTGCGAGCGAGCAGGGTGCAGCGCGACGGCACAGCATGCAACATGAGTGTCGGCGCGCGCCGCCGAATCGCCGAACTGGAACGGTTCCGTCGTTCCGGCGGCGCCCCGACGACAGGTCTGGCAGTGTCGAATCGGCCAGCGTATGCATCTTGAGAGGTTCGTCTTGTTGCCGGTGACAGCACGGCCCACGGCTGCGTGCCCGATTGTGGGCTGCTCGTTGGGCGAGTCCTGATGGGCCGTACGCGTCTCGACGCGCTGCTCGCCGACCTCGAGGTGCTCTACCCGGGGGCCAGGGTTTCCACGGCATCGGGGGCCGGCGCGGGTGCACCAGGGATGCGCCGCTTCCGTCTGTTGGTCTCGCGCCGCCACCCCAGGCTTCTCGTGCCGGTCGACAGCCCGGAAGCCACCCGGGCAGCGATCCGCCGCGACTCCGCCAACGACCGGCTCCACGACGTCCTCGGCAGACGCGCCGTCGCGGCGGTCGCTGGACATCGGCTGGGTCAACGTGTCTTCCGCGACGTCGTGACTGCCGGCCCGGTCGGCGCGGACTCAGTCGAGACCTACTTGGCGAGGTTCGTCGGCGATGCCGTGAGGCTGTCCCTGCACAGCGGCGCGGCCCGCGCCAATGCTAAGCCAGTGGTCGGCGTCCACCTCACGACGGGCGCCGAGATCGGCTTCTGCAAGATCGGCATCACGCCCCTGGCGGCCCGACTGGTTGCCCACGAGAGCAGCGGCCTTCGGCTGCTGGCGGCGGCGCACCTCACCTCGCTCGACGTCCCGGCCGTGCTCCATGCCGGCCAGTGGCGGGGGCACGAGGTGCTCCTCATGGGCGCATTGCGCGGCAGCCGCGGCCGTGGCCGGCTCGTCCCCGTGGAGGCGATGCGTGAGGTCGTCCAGGCCCTGGGAACGGCGGTGTGCTCGCTTCGCGACAGCCCGTGGACGGCACGCATCGGCGAGCAGCTGCCCGGCGCCGGTCCCGAGGTCGCGGCGCGCATCCGATGGACCCTCGACGCACTCGTCACCCGGCATGGCGACCAGCCGCTCGTGCATGGCGGCTGTCACGGGGACTGGGGCCCCTGGAACATGTCCTGGTCCGGCGATCGGCCACTTGTGTGGGACTGGGAGCGGTTCACCCGCGACACACCCGCCGGGGTGGATGCGGCTCATTTCACCGCCCACGTACGCCTCCGCCGGATCGGGGACCTGCCGCTCGCGATGAGCGCCGTGCACGATGCCGAGGAGGCGGTCCGGGCCGTGCTCGCTCCGTGGTCGAGCGCCCACGCATCCGAGGCGGCCGGGCGGACCGTCGTCATGGCCTATCTGGTTGACCTGGCGACTCGCCTCGCGATCGATGCCGGCGACGCCGGTACGGCGCTGGTCGGCCGGATGGCGGATTGGTACCTCGAAGTCGCGGCGAGACGGCTCCAACTTGCCTCGACGCCGGACGAGGTCAGCGAGTCGGACGCAGCGGCGTGAGGGAGTCCAGCCCACCGACCCGATCCGTGGAGTCGCCGGACAGCCGCTCGTACGGGGTGTTTCTGCGGCGCCACCGCCGGCTTCTCGTCGTCGCGCTGGTGCTCGGTGCGCTGATCGGCACCGTCCTGTTCTTCGGTCAGCCCGGGATCTCGACGGCAGTGACCACTATCGTCGTCACACCACAGGAGGTCAGCCCGGGCGTCGACCTCGAGCGCCCGAACCTCATCTCGCTCGACTCCGACGCCCAGGTGCTCACCTCGGTCCGGGTGCTCGGCCGGGCCGCGCAGGCGACCGGCTTCCCCGGCGGTATCGAGGCACTCGAGCGCGAGACCGTGGTGAGCGCCATCGCCGACTCGCGGGTGCTCGTCGTTCGCGTCTCCGACGTCCGGCCGGAGCTGGCGGTGGCCGCTGCGGCGGCGATCGCCGATGAGTTCCTCCGCGTGCGCGCTGACGCCGCGAACGTACGCGGCGAGGCGGCCAGGGCGCGGCTGGAGGAGCAAGTTGGGAGCGTGTCTGACCGCCTCGTCGCGCTTCGTGCGACCGCGTCGGCGTCCGGTGGCGTCCTACTCACCGGCGAGCTGATCGAGGAGCAGGAGCTTACTGACACACTCAGCGAGCTGCAGGCCGAGCTGGCCCGAACGGTGACGGGTGCCGCCGACCCAGGGCGAGTCGTGCTTCCCGCGACCGTGCTCGGCCCCCCCGGGCGTCCGATGGGTCTGGCCACGCTCGCCTCCGGAGCGCTGCTCGGCGCGGTGGTAGGTCTCGGTGCCGGCAGCATCGCCGACCAGGTGCTTGCGCTTCGCCGCAGCCGCCGGCCGGCGCGAGAGTGACACCACGGGACCACGACCAGCTCGGACCTGGTGCTCGATCATGGTCCGATCCGGGCGAACACGTCCGCGGTGAGTTCGCGGATGCGGGCCGCCTCGTCGGGTCGCAGTGCCGCGCCGCCGGTGGCGAGCGCCGCGCGCGAGTCCATCGGCCGGTACGCGGTCCGCGACGGCCCGCCGCGCAGGCTCCACGCGAACCCCCGTGAGCTCGAGGCGATCGAGCCGCTCGTCGCGGCGTCCACCCGCGCTCGCGCCCGCGGTGACCAGCTCAGGCCGAGCCGCCCGTAGAGCGCACCCAGCTCGGACATGGGGTCGCCGGCGAGCGTCTCGTACCGACGAACGATGACACCGGGGCGCGAGTCAGCGACATCGAGCAAGATGCCGGTGGTGGCCCGCCACAGCGCCGCGGCCGCGCCAACCCGGTCGCGCTCCCCCGCCGCTCCCGAGCACGCAGCGAGCTGCTCCTCGTACGGACCGAGGTAGTCGCGGACCAGGAGCGGCTGGGCGAGCAGCTCGCCCGGGTCGACGTGCCAGCCCAGCTTGCGCCAGCTGCTGGCGAGCGACACGGGATCACGCACCAGCACCACCGCCGTGCAGCCCAGCCGGTCGACGAGCCACGGCGTCGAGGCGAGCGCATACGGATCGTCGAGCAGCACCCGCCTCCCGCGGAGCCGACCGACCGCGAACGCCCACGCGTACTTCGCGGCGCGCGCGAGGTCATACGGCCGGTGGTTGCGGCGCAGCTCACGCACAGGTCGGTAGCGGAGCGCAAGCGTGTGCCGGAATGCCGGCAACCAGGCCGCCTCGTTGTCGGCGCAGACGTAGTGGAAGCGGTGCCCGACGTCGGCGTCGAGGATGCCCGGCGACCGGCCGGGCGGATGCGCCGGGTTCATCGGCTCGTTGACGTAGACGATCTCACCGCTGGCCTCGAGCATCTTCCCGACCCAGCTCGTACCGCTGCGCGGCAGGCCGGTGACGAGCAGCGGACCGGCGGACCGGTCCTGGGCTGGCGGAGTCGCCACTCCGCCCCCCGAGAATGATCATCTGCCGATTCGGGCGATCACCGCCCGGATAGCCTGTACGGCGTGATCGTAGCGCCCGGCCACGGACCCGCCGACGGGCACGGACAGCCCGGCCGGGCCGGCGCTCCCGCACCCGAGTGGCCGCGCGTCAGCGCGATCATCGCCACCCGCGACCGGCCGGAGCTCTTGGCCAAGGCGGTCGCCGCTGCCCTGGGCCAGGACTACGCTGGCGTCGTCGAGGTGGTCGTCGTCTTCGACCAGGCGCCGGTCCGCGACGTCGCCGGGACGGCCGCGACTCCGCGACGGCAAGTCCGAGTGATCGCGAACGAACGCGCCGCCGGGCTGGCCGGCGCTCGCAACACCGGTATCAAAGCAGCGGCCGGCGAGCTGATCGCGTTCTGCGACGACGACGACGCGTGGGTGCCGGCGAAGATCACCAAACAGGTGACCGCGATGCGTGCGGCCGACGCGATCATGGCGGTAGGCGGCATCAAGATCACCTACGGCGACGCCGTCCGTGAGCGGTGCCCTCCGGGGGCGGTCATCGATGTGCATACTCTCGCGCACAGCCGTCTCACCGGCGCGCACCCGTCGACGTACCTCCTGCGACGGGCCGACCTGCTCGGGCCGCTCGGCCTGGTCGATGAGGCGATCCCGTACGGCTACGGCGAGGACTACGACCTCCTGCTGCGGGTCGCCCGGTTCGGGCGGATCGTCGTCGTGCCGGAGGTGCTCGCGGACGTGCTGTGGCATCCAGGGTCGTACTTCTCGCGGCGTTGGGATGCGATGATCGACGGTCTGGGCTACCTGCTCGCGAAGCACCCGGAGATCGCGAACGACCGGCGCGGTGTCGCCTGGGTACAGGGTCAGCGCGCGTTTGCGCTCGCTGCGTCCGGGCGACGGGTCGAGGCGTCCCGCGCAGCGCTTGTCTCGCTGCGCCACAACCCCATCGAGCCGCGCGGGCCGCTCGCGCTGGTCGTCGCCTCCGGTCTGGTCAGCGCCGAGCGAGTCATGCAGGTCCTGAACGCCCGCGGCCGCGGCATCTAGCCGGGCGCGGCGTCGGACGTGAGGTGCTCAGCGCCAGCGCCAGCGCCAGCGCCCGTGCCAGGCGTCAGGCGTCGCGGTAGCCGTAGCGACGGCGCAGGGTCGTGGTAAGCCGGGAGACCACCGCGCGATCGTGGACGGACATCGCGGTCCGCCACGCCTCGTCCACAAGGAGCTCGACCCGCCCGGTCTGGAACCGCATCGGGTTGCCGGCGACGGTGTGGTGCGTGCCCAGCTCGATCGCGTTGACGCTCAGGTGCTCGAGCGAGCAGGTGAGATCGGGTCGCCCGGCGAACGCGAGGACGGAGCCGACCGTCCCGGGCGGGTCGCGCAGCAGGTCCTCGTACCGGACGACCATGACTGGGACGCGCAGCAGCCGCAGGGCCTCGAACAGGACTGCATAGAGCGACCACCGCAGCGTCGAGGCGACGACCCCGTAGCGCGGCATGTGCGCCTGTCCCCCGTCGATCTCCGGCCTGACGACGGTCTTGCTCCACGAGTAGGCCACTCCGCGCGGGTCTCGCACGACCAGCACGCCACGCACGTCGGCAAGGCACCGGCGGACCGCGATCGCATACGCCGGGTGCTTGCTCGAGTCGATCAACAGGCCGGCGCCGGCCACCTCGGACGCCGCCGCGAAGACCGATGAGGTCCGGCGGGTCAGTCGGGCCCGGCGCAGGCGCCAGGCGGGCGCTGCGACGCCAGTGACGAGCGCGACAACATTACGGTTGCGGACGACCGAACGCCGGTCCTCGAATGCGCCGCTGGGGTCGACCTCGCCCCACCCGCCGAACGCGCGGGCACCGACGCCGCGCCAGAACGGACAGGAGGAGAACGGCTCGCCGCACCCGCACCGCTGGTCCTCGACGAGGCCCCGCTCCCACAGGTGCAGCACCTCACCGAGCGCAGCCACCCCCGGCGTCTCCCCGAGCGCGCGCTCGAGGAGGGTCGAGCCGGACCGGCCGAGACCACCGAGCACGAGCACCGTCGGGCGTCCGGCGACGGACCGGCGCCGGGTGTCGAGCACGGCGTCGGCGATCCGGCCGAACCGGCTGATGCTGGCTCGGACGGTCGCGACGTGGTCGGGGTCCTCGTCGATGCGCACCTTCGCGGGGTCCGCGATCGCCGCGTCGAGGGCGGCATGCAGGTCAGCCTCGGCACTGACCAGCTGGATCCACCCCTCGCTGGCAACCCGCTGGCAGAACGCGTGCTGGTGGTCGTCGACCACCTCGTCGAGCGACGCCGTCCGGGGCAGCACGATCGGCCGACGACCCTGCTGGCGGGCCTCGACCATCGACATCGGACCGCCCTGTGTCACCACCACGTCCGCATCGTGCATGAGCCGCAGCAGCGTGTCGTGCGGGATGAAGTCGACACCGGCCGCGGTGACCGGCGGGTCGGCCGGACCGTGCTGCACGAGCACCTCGTCAGCGCCCAGGCCGCGCTCTCGCGTCCAGGCGTCGACCCAGCGAACGAGCCGGTCGAAGCGATGGTGGTCCGACCCCACGGTCACGAAGACCCGGCGCGCCGCCAGGTCGTGCGGCGGCGTGGTCACAGGAGCCTGCCCACGACCTCGGCACCGCCGTACCAGCGGAGCTGGTCGGGCCACTGGACGCAGAACGCGCTCGCCAGCGGGCGGCAGAGTCGGCCGGTGACGGTGGCGCTGTCCACCCGGTCGTAGACCTCGAGATACACGGTCGGGATGCCGAGGGACCTGGCGACCGCGAAGAACGGCAGCGCGACGCCCGCCCCGGTGGAGACGACAAGGTCGGGCTGGCGCGCGCGCAGCACGGCGTGCGCGAGCCGCAGGTTGCGCAGGGCGTTCGCGGCATTCCGAGTGGTCGGGTGGAACGCGTGCACGACCTCCTCGCCGTCGAGCGTGGATCGCGCGTCGGCCTTGTCGAAGGTCACCCATGTGCGCCGGAGGTGCTCCCACCAGGGACGCAGCACGAGGAGCTGGGCGAGGTGCCCGCCGGTGGAGGCGACGAGCATGACGTGGCCGCGCTGGGCGAGCGGCGCGCGCGGCTGGGTGCTCATGCCCCCCCTTGGTTGGTCGGCAAACCTTCTCGTCGGCGCCCTCCACATGCCCGCTCAACGGTGTTGACGGCGGCCGGACTTGTGGGAGAGCGCGGCCAGATCTTCCAGATCGAGGCAGATTGGCCGAGTGCAGAGGTTACTGTTGTTCGGTCGTCGCCAGACTCGGCTTGGGTAAATTGCCCTCGCCCGGCGAGGTCCAAACTGGGAAGGATCGGTCTTGGAGCCCGCCGCTCATATCCGACCAGGTTTCGTCGCGCTCGCCGTGCGCCGGCGTTGGTTCATGATCACGGTCACTGCGCTGCTGGGCTTGCTTGCCGGTTTCGGCGCGGCCAGGACAATCGAAGTGAGTTACTCGAGCGAGGCATCGCTGTTTCTCAACCCGGTCGCCGGGAACCCCTACCAGCCCGAGATCGGTACCGCCCGCACCGACCAGCTCGTGGCGCTGCAGACCGAGGGCACCCTCATCGCCACGCCTGAGGTGGCCGCTCTGGCGCAAACGTTCAGCGCTGTGCCGCTCCCGGACGCAGCCGAGCGCCAAGTGCAGGTGAGCTTGCCGTCGAACTCGCAGGTCATCCGCGTGTCCTTCGCCGCAAGCAGCCCGGAGGTCGCGAGCGCGGGTGCCCAGGCGTTCGCCGATGCCTACCTAGACTACCGGCGGCAGCGCGCGGAGCAGGCAAACCTGGCACAGGCCGACCAGCTCCAGGCACAGCTCGACGCGACGAGCACGGTCATCGGTCAGACCGCAACCGCGCTGGCGACCACCCCGGCGGACAGCTCGGAGGAGTTGTTGCTCCGGCAACAGCTCGAGGTTTACTCGAGCCAGCTCGCGCAGCTCAGGCTCCAGCTCACCGAGGTCCTCTCCGCGGTTCCGTCCACCGGTGAGGTGATCAATCCGGCGACCCAGTCGTCCACGCCCAGCGGGCTGCCGCCCTGGACGATCGCTGCCGGGGGCATGCTGGCCGGCCTGGGGCTCGCCCTCCTGTATGTCCTCGCTCGCGAGCACAGCGACGACCGCGTCCACGACGCGCAGGAGCTCAGTGGGCTCGGCGCGGGACATCCGCTGGCGACCGTGCCAGCCGGTACCGCCGTGCTCGAGGTGAGCAAGAGCTCGCCCGAGGGCTACCGGCTGCTGCTCGCCGTCATCACCGGCCGTGAGGTCGCGCGTACGCCCGTCGTCTGCCTGCTCGGGTCGGAGGGATCGTCCACGTCGATAACCGTGGCAGCCGGGCTCGCCGCCGCCGCGTACCGGCTCGGCCGCTCGGTGCTCCTGGTCGGCGCGGATGTCGAGGGGCTGTGGAGCGTGTCCCGCGAGCTCGACCCCGAGAACGTGCTCAAGCCCGGCTCGGCGGAAGGCGCACCGAGCATCCTCCGGCTCGGCAGCGACGCCGCGACCACCGAGGCCGTCGCAATGTCGCCGGCACTGCCTGAAGCGCTGGTCCGGGCCCGTGACGGGTTCGACCTCGTCGTCCTTGCCGGCCGTACGGGCAGCTCGGCGCTTGGCTGGCGTTTCGCGGCGCTGGCCGATCGGACGCTCGTGGTCGGCGAGCTTGGTCGAGACAACTTCACCGAGCTGCTCGACTTGGTCGAGACGCTCCGGCAGTCCGGCGTGGAAGACATCGCCGTCGTCGCGTCGACTCGAGCTCGCTGGGACAGCCGCCGCCGCTCGCGATCAACGGCAGCCGCACGCACCCAGCCCAAGCGCGGGCAGAGCCAGTCCACCGACGTTGCTGGGCATGTCGGCGAGGTGCAGGCCGCACCCGAGCTGGACGACACCTCGAGCGCGCGGCGCCAGGCTGACTCGTCCGTGGTCACGCGCATACCGCGCCAGGATGCGACCGGCGGAGCCCCGCCGGCGGGCTCCCCGCGGGACCAGCTGACCGACCGACGCGCGGGGCGATGACAGCACCCGACGACGGGGAGGGCGGCGGCGCCGCGCAGGCCGATCGAGCGATGGCCGGGATCGCTCGCAGCGGCGCCGCCAGCCTGGTTGGCTCCGGGGTGAGCGCGATCTGCCAGTTCGTCGTCGTGCTCGTGGTCACGAGATTCTACCCGTCCGCCGACGCTGGCGCGCTGTTTGCTGCGACCGCAACGTTCGTCGTCGTCATGGCCTTGGTCCAGCTCGGTGCCGACCAGGGCCTGGTCCGCTTCATCGCGTGGCACCGCGCGCGTGGCGAGCACGAGATCGTCGACCGGCTCGTCCGGACGGCGGTCGTCCCGGTGCTCGTCGCCAGCCTGATCGGGGCAGGTGTCCTGAGCCTTGTCGCCGACCCGCTCTCGTCGATGTTCGCCGAGGGCTCCGGCGATCTCGTCGCCGGCATGCTCAGGTCGCTGGCCGCGGCGGTGCCACTGGCTGCACTCCACGAGGTGTTCCTCGCGGGCACCCGCGGCTTCGGCACGATGCGGCCGACGATCATGATCGAGCGCGTCCTTCGACCGGTCCTGCAGTCGGTCGCGATCGTGGTCGTGGGCCTCGCCGGGGCCGAAGCCGGCGCACTCGCCCTGGCCTGGGCCGCGCCATACGTCGCCGCGGTGGCGCTGTCGGGTCTCGCACTGCGACAACGGGTGCGGTCGGCTGGGCGCCGAACACTCGGTGAGCGGCATGAGTCGGTGGTGGTCCAGCCGCTCACCGAGTCAGCTGTCGGCCGAGTCACCGACCTCGGCCCGCCCCGGTCGCTCGGACGTCAGTTCTGGTCATTCGCGGTGGCACGCGGAGCGGCGCGCGCGTGCCAGGTCGCGTTGCAGCGGAGCGACATCATTCTCGTCGCGGCGCTCGTGAGCACCAGCGCCGCGGCCGTCTACACCGCGGCCACCCGGTTCATCACCCTCGGCCAGCTCGTCAACCAAGCGGTCCTGCAGGTCATCCAGCCGCGCCTCGCCGCCCTGCTGTCGCGCCACGAGTACGCGAACGCCCAGCACGTGGTCCGGCGGTCGACCCTGTGGTTGACCACACTGGCCTGGCCCGGGTATCTGGCGCTCGTCGCGCTGGCGCCGCTGTTGATGTCGATCTTCGGCTCGGACTACGTCGCCGGTGCCTCAAGCGTCATCGTGCTCGCGCTGGCGATGATGGCCGCGACAGCGGCCGGTCCGGTCGACGTCGTCCTGCTCATGGCTGGCCGCAGCGGTGCGTCACTCGCCAGCGTCGTGGTGGCGCTCGTCGTTGACGTAGTCGGCTGCCTGCTCCTCCTGCCGACGCTCGGCATACTGGGCGCAGCTGTGGCGTGGGCTGCTGCGATCGTAGTTCGCAACGCGATCACGATCGCGCTGGCCCACCGGCTGGTCCGGATGACGGCCTGGTCGAGCGAGCTCGGCGTGGTGAGCGTAGTCGCGATCGCCTGCCTGGCGGTCGTCCCGGTGCCGCTCGCGATCTGGCGAGCCCCTGACCTGGTCGTCATCGGTGCGATGGCACTCGGCGCCGCCGCCTACGCCCTCGTCGTGTGGCGGCGCCGAGAGCGCCTCGGGGGGCCCGGGCTCGCTGGCATGCTCCGCCGGCGGACAGCTGGAGCCGGCAAGCCTGGTCAGCCTGCGGCGACCGACTCGGAGACCGGGCTCGGTGTTGGCGCCGGCGGGCCGTAGCGGCTGCCGATCCGGCCGTGGCCGACCGCGAAATAGAGCTCGAGCGCGAGCAGGCACAAGAACACCTCGGTCGTCCGTCCCGCGTACGTGACGAGCGCGCCGAGCCCACCCTCGATGCTCGCACCGTTGTCGGTCCGCCAGAACAGAGCCGGGCCGAGCACCAAGAATCCGTACCAGGCGAGGCGGACGCGAAGGACTGTGCCCGCGGTGTCGTCGAGGATCCCGCGGTCGACAATGTCGAGCGCGATCGTGGTCATGATCAGTGCGCCCAGCGCCTCGGCCATCAACGTGACCGTGGCGTTCTCGTTCCAGAGCAGGACCAGGGCCAGGAGGGCTCCGGAGCACGCGAGCGGTATCCAACGCGCGAACGGTCGCCGCAGCTGGATGTACGGGATGAGCAGCGCGGCCGCGAGGAAGGTCTCGTTCAGCGTCTTCACCCGGTTGATCGGCTCGGCGAAGAACAACAGCAGACCGACGCCGAGACAGGCCACCGCGACGACTGCGGTAACCGGCCACTCCCGCGAGCTGCCTTGCAGGCGCGGCCGCACGAACTGGATCCAGAGGGCGAGCACGAGGACCAGCACGATGCCCTCGCTGTTTCGCGAGATCCGACCCGCGATGAGACCAGGCACGACCCGCGGCAGGACCTCGAACATGATCATCGCAATGAGCGCGACGAGCGTTCCGTAGAAGAACACCGCCAGCGCCGTGCGCGGTCTCGCCGCCGTCGTCATCAGAACGCGCCCGTCCGGCGCAGGATGGCCGGGATCGTGCGGGCCATGATGCGCAGGTCCAGCGGCAGCGACCAGGACTCGACGTACCCGATGTCGAGCTGGACCGCCTCGGCCCAGCCGAGCTCGGAGCGCCCACCGACCTGCCAGAGCCCGGTGAGACCCGGCTTCACGAGCAACCTGCGCCGCTCGACGCGGGTGTACTCCTCGACTTCGCGCGGCAGCGGCGGCCGCGGCCCGACCAGCGACATCGTTCCGTTGACGACGTTGGCGAGCTGTGGCAGCTCGTCGAGCGAGAGCCTGCGCAGCACCCTGCCGACCCGGGTGATCCGGGGGTCGTCACGAAGCTTGAACAGTGGGCCCTCGCTCTCGTTGAGGTGTCTCAGCTCGGCGAGCGTTGCCTCGGCGTTGATGTGCATCGTGCGGAACTTCGTCATCGTGAAGAGTGTGCCGTTCTGGCCGACTCGGACCTGCCGGAACAGCACCGGCCCAGGGCTCTCGAGCCGGATCGCGAGCGCGATTGCGGCGAGCACGGGCCACACCAGGAGCAGCCCGATGCCTGCGCCGGCTCGGTCCACGAGCTGCTTCGCGAACTGGCCGGCGCCGCCCGGACCCGGTCGGGGCACCGCGAGCACCGGCACTCCCGCCACCGACACGAACGGGGCGCTGGTGGCCACGTCCACGACGCCCGGTGAGAACATGATCTGCAGCCCGTGCCACTCGCACGCGCGGGAAACGCCCCGCCAGACGGCCGTGTCTATCCCGCTCCCGGGGACCAGCAGTACGGCATCAGCGAGAGCCTCCTCGGCCGCCGCCACGGTCGTCTCGTAGTCAGACTCGGATAGCGCACAGATCGGAAGCCCGAGCCCGTGCACGAGCTCGACCTGATCAGCCGGGACGACCACCGCGACCGGCTCGATCGCCTGAGTCGCTCGGTGCAGACGCTCGACCATCTCGATCACCGGCCCGGCCTCGCCGACGACCAGGATCCGCTGGGTGCAGCGGCCCGCCCTGCGTTGGGCGTGGATCATGATACGGGTGCCGAACCTGACCAGGCTCGCCAGCCCGGTCGTGGCGAGGATCGCCGCGATCGCGGTGGTGCGCTGCAGCGTCACGCCGGCGACGTCCAGCACCGACACCGCGGCCAGCAGGACGAGCCCGGCGAGCAGCACGGCTCGCAGGTCGTGCGCTCCCGCGCTCAGCACGTGCGGCCGGTAGGCACCGGTGAGCGCACCCACGGCGACCCACGCCAGCGGCAGCCCGGCGATCGCCCAGGAGAACTGCCCGCTGGCAAGCACCAGGCCGAGCACGGCCATGCCGGCGATGGCATCGCCGGTCACGAGGGCTACGCGATAGGTATGGATCCAGCGCTGTGGTCCGGACCCCACGGGCCGTCGGAGCGTGTGCCCGGATGCCGCCTGGACCTTAACGGTCGCCGCGGACGACGTGCGCAATGACCGACGCGCCCGGACGATAGTGGTGACCGTCATCGGTCGTTTCCCCCTTGGAAAGGGGAGCGCACAGGGCTCGAGTCACGCCTAGACCTGACTCGAGCC
>JACCUZ010000237.1 GCA_013698395.1 Sporichthyaceae bacterium | reverse complement strand
CTCCGAGGACATGTCCAAGCACGCCTTCTTCGGGACCGCTCCAGGCTTGGCGAGCCATAACCGCGAGTACCGTGACCGTCTCTAAAGCCGCTGTCTCACCGACTTTGGCAGGCAGGTTGCGGGTCTCAGCACGCGACAGCGCGGGCGCCCCGGATCTTGGACGACAGGCTCTGGTCAGGCTGCTCCGGCAGCCGAGGTACGAGGTCCTGCCGCTTGCTGGAACCGCTGACCAGGTCGAGCACAACGTGCCGACAACGCTGCCGGTGACCGTGACTGCCTCGCCGCGGTGGGGCCTGGAGCCCACGCTCGCTCTCACGGAGGTGCTCGCGAGACAGGGGTTCTCGATGGTCCCGCACCTAGCGGCACGCCTGGTGTCGAGCGAGCAGCACCTCAGCGAGATCCTTTGCCGCCTCGACGAGGCCGACGTCCGCGATGTGTTCGTGGTCGCTGGAGACGGCGCAACGCCGGTGGGCGACTTCGCCGACTCGCTCCAGCTGCTCACCGCCATCGAGCGACTGCGTCAAGGCGGCTTCGGTCGAAAGCAGCACTCCGTGGGCATTACGGGCTACCCCGAAGGCCACCCGCTCATCTGCGAAGGCGACCTTGCCCTGGCTCTACATTCCAAGCAGTCGCTGAGCAGCTACGTAGTGACGCAGATGTGCTTCGACGCCGAGGCAGTCGGCCACTGGATCAGACACGTCCGCCAACTGGGTGTCCGGCTCCCGGTGCACGCGGGTGTCGCTGGGGCTGTGGACCGGCTCAAACTGTTAAGGATCGCCGGGCGGATCGGCGTCGGAACCTCGCTGGCATTCCTGCGCAAGCAGCATGGTGGGGCGAGGCTGCTGAGATCCGGCGGCTACCGTCCCGATCAACTCGTCGAGGCACTGGCGGCGGGCGTAGGCCAGGAGGGGCGTGGGATCTCCGGCCTCCACGTCTACACGCTGGGCGACGTGGCAGCGACCGAGCGATGGCGGCGGGAGCTGCTTGACCGGCTGACCGCCGGGGGCCCCGAGCATGGCTGACACCCGCCGCGCCGGTGCCCGTGGATCTGCGCGCTACTCGGCCCTCGCCTTGCTGCGCCACGGGGTAGTCAGCCACGCCTGGCCGCCCGTGTGGCGGTCGCACGATCTCAAACGCCGGTATCAGGTCGTCATCATCGGCGGCGGCATCCACGGACTGGCCACCGCTTACTACCTCGCTCGCAACCACGGCATCACCGACGTGGCTGTGCTCGACAAGGGCTACCTCGGTGGCGGCGGATCAGGGCGCAACACGGCGATTCTCCGGTCGAACTACCTGACCCCGGAGGGCGTGCGCTTCTACGACCGATCCCTTGAGCTCTACCAAGGCCTGGCGGCGGACCTCAACTTCAACGTCATGTTCTCCCGGCGGGGACATCTCACGCTCGCGCACAGTGACGCCTCGCTGCGGACCATGCGTTGGCGGGCAGAGGTCAACAAGGTCAGTGGCGTCGACTCCGAGGTCATCGGACCAGAGGAGGTGAAGCGGCTCGTCCCGCGCATGGACGTCAGTGACCAAGCCCGCTACCCCATCCTCGGCGCCCTCTACCACCCCCCCGGCGGCATCGTCCGCCATGACGCGGTGGTCTGGGGCTATGCGCGCGCCGCCGACCACCTCGGGGCTCACCTGCACCAAGACACCGAGGTGACCGGGATCGACGTGTCGGCCGGCCGTGTGACGGGCGTACGCACGAGCCGCGGTGACGTCGCGACCCCTCTCGTCATCAATGCCACCGCAGGGTGGGCCACGCTCGTCGCCGACATGGCCGGAGTGCGGCTCCCGGTGCAGACCTTCCCGCTGCAGGCCGCCGTCACTGAGCCAGTCAAACCTTTCCTGCGCACGGTCGTCGTCTCCGGCACCCTGCACGTCTACGTCAGCCAGACGGCTCGGGGGGAGCTGGTATTCGGGGCGAGCGTGGACCCGTTCGCGTCGTACTCCACCCGCGGGTCGCTCGAGTTCACGGAGGGCCTAGCGGGTCACGTCCTGCAGCTCATGCCATCGCTGACGAAGCTCCGTCTGCTGCGCCAATGGGCCGGGCTCTGTGACATGACCCCGGACTTCGCGCCGATCATGGGGCACACCGACGTGGACGGGTTCCTCGTCGACGTTGGCTGGGGCACCTACGGATTCAAGGCAGGACCGGTGGCGGGCGAGGCGATGGCCGCGTGTGTCGCTACCGGCAGCGCGCCGGAGATCATTTCCTCGTTCGGGCTGGACCGTTTCGCGCGGGGGCAGCTCGTCGGCGAAAAGGGCGCGGCCGCGGTGGGCCACTAGGAGGGCGACGGTGATTCTGCTTCCCTGCCCCTGGTGCGGGCCACGAGATTCCGACGAGTTCGGCTACATCGGTGAGATCGGCGCGCGGCCGGACCCGAGGACGACGACGCCCGAGGAGTGGCGCGACTACCTCTACATGCGACGCAACGTCGCGGGCTGGACCACCGAACGTTGGTACCACCGGATGGGCTGTCGCCGCTACCTGACCGTAGAGCGCAACACGATCAGCAACCAGGTGCGGTCGGCAACCGACGCCGCAGTGCAGGTAGACGAGCCGTGAGGCGCCCAACCTGGTCCCGCGTGGACGTCCCCGCCATGGCGATGCGGCTCGACCCTCAGCCAGGGGAAACCATCGACCGCGAGGCCGAGTTCACATTCAGCTGGAACGGCCGGACCTTTCCGGCGTACCGCGGCGACACGATCGCCTCGGCGCTGGCGGCCACCGGCGTGCGGGTGTTCTCGCGCAGCTTCAAGTACCACCGGCCACGCGGCCTGCTCACCGCAAGCCACCTCGATCCCGGATGCATGGTTCAGGTCGGCGACGAGCCGAATGTCCGCGGCGCCCACCGCCTCGTCGCGGCGGGCATGGACGTGACCTCCCAGGACACCTGGCCGGCGTTGTCGCTCGACGTCAAGGCGGCGAACGAACTGGCGCGCCGAGCGCTGCCGGCCGGCTTCTACTACAAGACGTTCATGAGCCCTGGTTGGC
>JACCUZ010000021.1 GCA_013698395.1 Sporichthyaceae bacterium | reverse complement strand
GTCGAGGGCCTGTCACCGGGGACAAAGCTCTCCACGACGTGCACGCGGCCGTCGCGGGCGCGGTCCGACAGCGCACCACGCAGAGCTGCTGCCTTCATCTTCTTCGGCGTGCGCTGCTCGTGGCCGTGGGGCGTCGGTCCGTGGACCACGCCGCCGCCGGTGAACTGAGGAGCGCGGATGGAGCCCTGGCGCGCCCGGCCGGTGCCCTTCTGGCGATATGGCTTGCGCCCGCCGCCGGAGACCTCCCCGCGGCCCAACGTGGCGTGGGTCCCCTGGCGTGCCGCTGCGAGCTGGGCCACCACGACCTGATGGATCAGCGGGATGTTGACCTGGGTGTCGAAGATCTCGGCCGGGAGCTCGACGGTGCCGGTCGTGGTGCCGGCCGCGTCGACGACGTCAACGGTGCTCATGCCTCGGCTCCCTTCGACTTCGCTGCCGAGCGCAGGACGACGAGCGTGCCGCGTGGCCCGGGTACGGCGCCCTTGACGAGAATCAGGCCCTTCTCGGCGTCGACCGAGTGGACGGTGAGGTTCTGGGTGGTGATGGTGTCCTTGCCCATCCGTCCGGCCATCCGCATGCCGGGGAACACCCGGCCCGGAGTGGCGCAGCCACCGATGGAGCCGGGCTTGCGGTGGTTGCGGTGGGAGCCGTGCGACGCGCTGACGCCGTGGAAGCCGTGCCGCTTCATCACACCGGCGAACCCCTTGCCCTTGCTCGTGCCCGTGACGTCGATGACGTCGCCTGGCGAGAAGGTGTCGGCGCCCAGCTCCTGACCGGCCGCGTAACTCTCGGCGTCCGCGGAGCGGATCTCCAGGAGGTGCTTGCGGGGGGTGACCCCGGCTCTCTCGAACTGACCGGCCATCGGCTTGGTCACCTTCGAGGACTTGATCTCGCCGAAGCCGAGCTGGATGGCGGTGTAGCCATCCTTGTCGGCGGACCGCACCTGCGTCACGACGTTCGTCGACGCGTCGATGACGGTGACCGGGACGACCTTGTTGTTGTCGTCCCACACCTGGGTCATACCGAGCTTCTTGCCCAGGAGACCGCGGACGGTCTTCGGAGGATGGGTTGGCGCAGTGCTCATGGGTCGTCGTTCCTCAGAGCTTGATCTCGATGTCGACGCCGGCCGGCAGCTCGAGTCGCATCAGCGAGTCGACGGTCTTCGGCGTGGGGTCGATGATGTCGATAAGCCGCTTGTGGGTGCGCATCTCGAAGTGCTCGCGGCTGTCCTTGTACTTGTGGGGCGAACGGATCACACAGAACACGTTCTTCTCCGTGGGGAGCGGCACGGGACCCGCGACCTTCGCCCCCGTGCGGGTCACCGTGTCGACGATCTTGCGCGCCGACGAGTCGATGACCTCGTGGTCGTAGGCCTTGAGCCGAATGCGGATCTTCTGTCCCGCCATGGCTTCGCTTCGTCCTTCTCGTTGGTACTGGATGATCAGTTCACCGCCGACCCCCGAGGTCGGGTGTGTCGGAGTCGGAGCGCGGCTCCGGGTCGACATGCTCGCGACGGGGGACGTGGTTGGCGCGCCCCGGGCCGAGGTTGTTGCGACTTCGTCCCGGGCGCATGGCGCAACTCGCCCCAGTATGCCGCAGGAGGTGCGGCGAAGGCGAATCCGCCGGTGAGGGCTGGGTGGTCGCACCGGCCGGGACCGGCGCGACCACCCCTCGTACTACTTGAGGATCTTGGTGACCCGGCCGGCGCCGACGGTACGACCACCCTCGCGGATGGCGAAGCGCAGACCCTCCTCCATGGCGATCGGCTGGATGAGGTCGACCGTCATCTCGGTGTTGTCGCCAGGCATGACCATCTCCGTGCCCTCAGGCAGGGTGACGACACCCGTGACGTCGGTCGTCCGGAAGTAGAACTGCGGGCGGTAGTTCTGGAAGAACGGCGTGTGCCGGCCGCCCTCGTCCTTGGACAGGATGTAGACGTTCGCCTCGAACTGGGTGTGCGGCGTCGTGGTGCCCGGCTTGATCACGACCATGCCGCGCTCGACGTCCTCTCGCTTGGTGCCGCGCAGGAGCAGGCCGACGTTCTCACCGGCACGCCCCTCGTCGAGAAGCTTGCGGAACATCTCGACGCCCGTCACCGTGGTCGTCTGCTTGGTCTCGCGGATGCCGATGAGGTCGACCGTCTCGTTGACCTTGACGACACCCCGCTCGATCCGGCCGGTCACTACGGTGCCCCGGCCGGTGATCGTGAACACGTCCTCGACCGGCATGAGGAACGGCTTGTCGATCTCACGCTCTGGCTGCGGGATGGCGGTGTCGACCGCGTCCATCAGCTCCATGAGCTTGGCGCCCCACTCGGCGTCGCCCTCGAGCGCCTTGAGCGCCGAGACCCGCACGACCGGCAGGTCGTCACCGGGGAACTCGTACTCCGAGAGCAGCTCGCGGACCTCCAGCTCGACCAGCTCGAGGATCTCCTCGTCGTCGACCATGTCCGCCTTGTTCAGCGCGACGACGATGTAGGGGACACCGACCTGGCGGGCCAGGAGCACATGCTCCTTGGTCTGGGGCATCGGGCCGTCGGTCGCCGCGACCACCAGGATGGCGCCGTCCATCTGCGCGGCTCCGGTGATCATGTTCTTGATGTAGTCGGCGTGACCGGGGCAGTCGACATGCGCGTAGTGGCGCGCCTCGGTCTGGTACTCGACGTGCGCGATCGAGATCGTGATGCCCCGCTGCTTCTCCTCGGGTGCCTTGTCGATCTGGTCGAAGGCCGAGGCCTCGTTGAGGGTGGGGTACTTGTCGTGCAGCACCTTGGTGATGGCCGCTGTCAGCGTCGTCTTGCCGTGGTCGATATGACCGATGGTGCCGATGTTGACGTGCGGCTTAGTCCGCTCGAACTTCGCCTTCGCCACTGGGGTCCTCCTCAGGACTTGAGAGTGTTACGCCGTACGACGTCTGTCTGGGGTCTGTCTGGGGTGCTGCTCCGACGTGGGTGAGCCGCGTGCGCGGCCTACTCGCCCCGGGCCTTCTTGATGATCTCCTCCGCCACGCTACGTGGTACCTCGGCGTAGGAGTCGAACTGCATGCTGTAGCTCGCCCGGCCCTGGGTCTTGCTCCGGAGGTCTCCGACGTAGCCGAACATCTCCGACAGGGGGACGAGCGCGTTCACGACCCGGGCACCGGATCGCTCCTCCATGGCCTGGATCTGGCCACGGCGGGAGTTCAGGTCACCGATGACCTCGCCCATGTAGTCCTCGGGAGTCGTCACCTCGACCGACATCATGGGCTCGAGGATGACGGGGTCGGCCTTGCGGGCGGCCTCCTTGAAGGCCATCGACCCGGCGATCTTGAAGGCGAGCTCGGACGAGTCGACCTCGTGGTACCCCCCGTCGAGCAGGGTGACCTTGATGTCCACCAGCGGGTAGCCGGCGAGGACGCCGAACTCCATGGCCTCCTGGGCGCCGGCGTCGACCGAGGGGATGTACTCCCGGGGGATGCGGCCGCCGGTGACCTTGTTCTCGAACTCGTAGCCGCCGTCGCCCGCACCCGTCGGCTCGATCGCGATCTGCACCTTCGCGTACTGCCCCGAGCCGCCGGTCTGCTTCTTGTGGGTGTAGTCATGGCGCTCGACCTTCCGCCGGATCGTCTCGCGGTAGGCGACCTGCGGCTTTCCGATGTTGGCCTCGACGCGGAACTCACGCTTCATGCGGTCGACGAGCACCTCGAGGTGCAGCTCCCCCATGCCCGCGATGATCGTCTGCCCCGTCTCCTCGTCGGTCCGGACCTGGAAGGTCGGGTCCTCCTCGGCCAGGCGCTGGATGGCCGTGCCCAGACGTTCCTGGTCACCCTTGGACCGCGGCTCGATGGCGACCGAGATGACCGGCGCCGGGAAATTCATCGACTCGAGGATCACCGGGGCGTCGGGGCCGCACAGCGTGTCGCCGGTTGTGGTGTTCTTCAGGCCCATGACGGCGACGATCTGGCCGGCCGTGGCGCGCTCGATCTCCTCGCGCTTGTTGGCGTGCATCCGGTAGATCTTGCCGATGCGCTCCTTGTGGCCCTTGGTGCTGTTGAGCACCTGCGAGCTGGTGAGCAGCGTCCCGGAGTAGATGCGGATGTACGTCAGCTTGCCCAGGTGCGGGTCGCTGGCGATCTTGAAGGCCAGCGTGGCCAGCGGAGCGTCCCGGTCGGGCTCGCGAGCCTCGACCTTCTCCTCGTCGCCGACCGCGTGGCCCACGACCGCCCCGACGTCCAGGGGTGAGGGCAGGTAGCGGACGACGGCGTCGAGCATCGGCTGCACGCCCTTGTTCTTGAACGCCGAGCCGGTCAGCACGGGCGTGATCTTGCCCGCGATGGTGGCCCTCCGGATCCCGGCGATCAGCTGCTCGTCGCTGGGCTCGGTCCCGTCGAGGTAGAGCTCCATGAGCTCGTCGTCGTTCTCGGCAGCGGTCTCGATGAGCCGGTCGCGCCAGTCGCGGGCCGCATCGGCGTGGGAGGCGGGGATGTCGAGGGTGTCGTACATCTCACCCTTCTCCGACTCCTCGCCCCAGAGCAGCGCCTTCCTGCCCACGAGGTCGATGACCCCGCGGAAGTCCGCTTCGGTGCCGACCGGGATCTGCAGGACCAGCGGCACGGCGTTGAGCCGGGTGACGATCATCTCGACACAGCGGTGGAACTCGGCACCGGTCCGGTCCAGCTTGTTGACGAAACATATGCGGGGGACGTGGTAGCGGTCGGCCTGGCGCCACACAGTCTCGGACTGGGGCTCCACACCGGCGACACCGTCGAACACCGCGACGGCACCGTCGAGGACGCGCAGCGACCGCTCCACCTCGACCGTGAAGTCGACGTGGCCGGGCGTGTCGATGATGTTGATGGTGTGCCCATCCCACTCACAGGTCGTCGCAGCCGACGTGATCGTGATGCCGCGCTCCTGCTCCTGGTCCATCCAGTCCATCGTGGCGGCGCCCTCGTGCACCTCACCGATCTTGTAGTTGATGCCGGTGTAGTACAGGATCCGCTCGGTCGTGGTCGTCTTGCCCGCGTCGATATGGGCCATGATCCCGATGTTGCGGACCTTGGCCAGGTCGATGACGGCGGTGTCGAGTGCCACTGCTAGCTGTCTTCTCTCGGTTACTCGGACGGATTCGGGCGGAAGGGACGCGCTTACCAGCGGTAGTGCGCGAAGGCCTTGTTGGACTCGGCCATCTTGTGGGTGTCCTCGCGTCGCTTGACGCTGGCTCCGAGGCCGTTGCTGGCGTCGAGCAGCTCGTTCATCAGCCGGTCGGTCATGGTCTTCTCCCGACGCTGGCGGGAGTAGCCGACCAGCCAGCGCAGGGCCAGCGTGGTCTGGCGTGGGATGCGAACCTCGACCGGCACCTGGTAGGTCGCACCGCCGACCCGGCGGCTACGGACCTCGAGAGCCGGCTTGACGTTCTCCAACGCCCGCTTCAGCGTGATCACCGGGTCAGCCCCGGTCTTCTCCCGACACCCCTCCAGGGCGCCGTAGACGATCCGCTCGGCTACCGAGCGCTTGCCGGCGGTGAGGACTTTGTTCACCAGCGAGGTGACCAGCGGCGAGCTGTAGACCGGGTCGACGATGACCGGTCGCTTGGGAGCAGGGCCCTTGCGCGGCATGTCAGCTCTTCTCCTTCTTGGCGCCGTAACGGCTGCGCGCCTGCTTGCGGTTCTTGACGCCCTGTGTGTCGAGTGACCCTCGGATGATCTTGTAACGGACACCGGGGAGGTCTTTCACCCGGCCCCCCCGGACCAGCACGATTGAATGCTCCTGCAGGTTGTGACCGACACCAGGGATATAGGCGGTGACCTCGATGCCGCTGGTGAGCCGGACCCGGGCGACCTTGCGCAGCGCGGAGTTGGGCTTCTTCGGCGTCGTGGTGTAGACGCGGGTACAGACCCCGCGCCGCTGGGGGCTGCCCTTGAGCGCCGGCGTCTTGGTCTTCTCGACCTTGTCCTGGCGGCCCTTGCGGACCAGCTGCTGGATGGTGGGCATGAGCCGCCTTCAGTCTCCGTCTCGTCCTCGTGGTGCGGGTGAAGCATGGGTGGAGCATGGTCGCGGTGGCGGACCGGTCGGTCCGACCCACGCGGTCGGGTATGTCGCCCGTGCCGGCCTGGCGCGGCACCAGGCCACGTCAGCGTCGGGAGCTCGCCCCCCGCGCACGCGGGAGGGCCCGGGTTGCCCCAGGCACGAGCGATGAGGTTACCCACCGCCCGCGCACAGGTCAAAAAGAACCCGTCGCCTGCCCTACGTACGGAACGGACCGTAGTCGAAGTCCTCCAGCGGCACCGCCTGGCCGGAGCCAGACCCGAACGGCGCGTAGTCGAAGGCGCTCGCGTCGGCCTCGTACCCGCCCATGGTGTACATCGCGGCCTTGGCCTCCTCGGTGGGCTCGACCCGGATGTTGCGGTACCGCGGGAGACCGGTGCCCGCCGGGATGAGCTTGCCGATGATGACGTTCTCCTTCAGGCCGAGCAGCGGGTCGGACTTGGCGTGGATCGCCGCGTCCGTGAGCACTCGGGTGGTCTCCTGGAACGACGCCGCCGACAACCACGACTCGGTGGCCAGCGAGGCCTTGGTGATCCCCATGAGCTCGGGCCGACCGGAGGCGGGAGTGCCGCCTTCGGCGACCACGCGCCGGTTCTCCTCCTCGAAGCGGGTCCGCTCCGCCAGCTCACCCGGCAGCAGCTCGGCGTCACCGGACTCGATGATCGTCACGCGCTTGAGCATCTGCCGGACGATGACCTCGATGTGCTTGTCGTGGATCGACACGCCCTGCGAGCGGTAGACCTCCTGCACCTCGCTGACCAGGTGCTGCTGCACCCGGCGCGGCCCGAGGATGCGCAGGACCTGCTTCGGGTCGATGGCGCCGACGATCAGCTGCTGGCCGACCTCGACATGATCGCCGTCAGCGACCAGCAGGCGCGAGCGCTTGGAGATGGTGTAGCTCATCTCCTCCGAGCCGTCGTCAGGTGTGACGACGATCTCGCGCTTCTTGTCCGAGTCGTCGATCCGAACCCGGCCGGCCGACTCCGAGATCGGAGCCACGCCCTTGGGCTGGCGTGCCTCGAACAGCTCGACGACGCGCGGCAGGCCGTGCGTAATGTCGTCACCAGCCACCCCACCGGTGTGGAAGGTGCGCATCGTGAGCTGCGTGCCGGGCTCGCCGATCGACTGCGCAGCGATGATGCCCACCGCCTCGCCGACGTCGACGATCTTGCCCGCGGCCAGTGAGCGGCCGTAGCAGGACGCGCAGGTGCCGACCTTGCTCTCACAGGTGAGGACGCTGCGCACCCGCACCTCGCTGACCCCAGCCTCGATGAGGTGCTGGATCAGGACGTCACCAATGTCGGTGTTCGCCGCGCCCACGGTCTCCTTGCCGACCACGACGTCCTCTGCGAGCAGACGCGAGTAGACGCTGGTGTCGATGTTGTCCAGCCGCACCAGTGCGCCGTCGGCGTTGGTCCGGGCGATCGGCATCATCAGGCCGCGGTCGGTGCCGCAGTCCTCCTCGCGGATGATCACGTCCTGTGAGACGTCGACCAGCCGGCGGGTGAGGTAGCCGGAGTCGGCGGTGCGCAGCGCGGTGTCGGCCAGGCCCTTGCGGGCGCCGTGGGTCGAGATGAAGTACTCGAGCACGGTCAGACCCTCGCGGAAGTTCGCCTTGATCGGCCGCGGGATGATCTCACCCTTGGGGTTGGCCACCAGGCCACGCATGCCGGCGATCTGACGGACCTGCATCCAGTTCCCGCGCGCGCCGGAGTTCACCATCATGAACACCGGGTTGGTCTTGGGGAAGGCATCCTGCATGGCGTCGGCGACCTCGTTGGTGGCCTCGGTCCAGATGTTAATGAGCTCCTGGCGTCGCTCGTCATCGGTGATCAGGCCCCGCTCGTACTGGCTCTGGACCTTCTCGGCGCGCCCCTCATGACGGTCGAGGACCCCCTGCTTCGCCCCGGGCGTGACCACGTCCTCGATGGAGATGGTCACACCGGAGCGGGTCGCCCAGTGGAAGCCGGCCGTCTTGAGGGCGTCCAGAGTGGCGGCGACCGCGACCTTCGGGTAGCGCTCGGCCAGGTCGTTGACGATCCCGGAGAGCTCCTTCTTGTCGACGGGCTTGTCGACGAAGGGGTAGTCGACCGGCAGTGCCTCGTTGAGCAGGGCGCGGCCCAGGGTCGTCTCCAGCGTGATCGGCTGGCCGTCCTCCCACCCATCCGGTGCCGCCCAGCCGCGGGGCGGCACGATGCCGTCGAGGCGCAGCGTGATGCGAGCCTGCAGGTCCAGCTGGTGCTGGTCGTGGGCCATGACCGCCTCGGCAACCGAGGAGAAGGCCCGGCCTTCGCCCACCATGCCGTCACGGCCCGCGGTCAGGAAGTAGATGCCGAGCACCATGTCCTGCGTCGGGGACGTGATCGGGCGACCGTGCGCCGGCGAGAGGATGTTGTTCGACGACAGCATCAGGATCCGCGCCTCGGCCTGAGCCTCTGCAGACAGCGGCAGGTGGACCGCCATCTGGTCACCGTCGAAGTCGGCGTTGAACGCGGTGCAGACCAGCGGGTGGATCTGGATCGCCTTGCCCTCGACCAGCTGCGGCTCGAAGGCCTGGATGCCCAGGCGGTGCAGCGTCGGCGCCCGGTTGAGCAGCACCGGGTGCTCGGCGATGACCTCCTCGAGCACGTCCCACACGAC
>JACCUZ010000017.1 GCA_013698395.1 Sporichthyaceae bacterium | reverse complement strand
CACCTCGCTGGTGGATGCCGGCGTCGTCGAGCGAGTCACCAGGCTGCGGCCGCCCGTGCCGACCACGAACTCCCGTAACCCGGCGACGGAGTCCGCGGCTCTGTCGGGGTTCACCTGAGTGAATCTCTCGTAGTTGTGCGAGTGCCCACCGAGGACCACGTCCGCACCAGCCGCGTACAGGTCGTCCCAGAACGGTTTGACCGCCGCGATATTGCCGTGCTCGCCGGTGCTTAAGAATGGGTGGTGGAAGTACGCGAGTGTGCACTCGGCCGAGGAAGCCGCGAGATCTGCCTCGAGCCAGTTGTTTTGCGGCGTGCCCTCGACGCATCCGTCGCCCGGACCGAGCGCGGCACAGTTAGAGTTGAGTGCAATGACGTGCCATGCACCGACGTTGTAGCTGTAGTAGCCACGGCCGCGCTCCCCAGCGGCGTTGCCGAAGTAGTCGAAGTAACCGGCGGCCCCCGCGGTGAGGTACTCGTGGTTGCCAACGCTCGGCGAGGTGGTATCCAGCACCCGCCCCCAGCTCGGGGCATAGCCGTCGGTGAATTGCTGCAAGGTGCCCTCGTTGTACTGGTTGTCGCCCAGCGTGAGCACCCGGGCCTACGACTTGTTCACCAGGAGGTCCGAGGTGGCCATCTGGCGGCACTTGGTGGTGGTGACGATCGCCGAGGCAGGACAGGCGATGTCTCCAGCGGCCGCGATCAGCGGGTCCGGCTCGACCGAGGCCAGCTGAGTCATCGCCGCGGCTTTCGGGCTGAGGTCGCCGACGTTGCCGGCCCCGTCGCGAGCACGGACCTGGTAGCCGTAGGTGGTGAACGGCGCGGCGGTGGCGTCGCTGAAGGACGTGACCGCCTCGACGGTCGCGAGCGGCTGGCCGTTCCGGAGAATCTCGTAAGCGGTGACGCCGACGTCATCGGTCGCTTCCGACCAGGACAGGTCGACACGGTGCGCCGAGGTGGCCGTGGCCGTTAGCTCCGACGGCGCGCTCGGTGGCGTGGTGTCGATGATCGTAGATTCCGCCAAGGCGACGTCGTCGAAGCGGGTGGTGAAGTAGCGGCCCGTCGCAGCCTCACCCAGGTCGATCTTCCTGACTGGCAGTGTGCCTAGGGACAGCGTCTTGGTGAGCGCCGGGACGACGGTCCCGTTCCACGTCACCTCGATCTGGCTGGCGTTACCGGCGATGTGCACGTCCAGCTGGGCGGCGTGCCACGAACCGTTGGAGACCACGACGGGGCTGGTGGTCACCGTGCCGCCCGCCCGGACAGCGAGCTTGCCCTTGGGATTGACGAAGAGGCTCGCCACCGGGCTGCCGGTGTCAGTCCGTACAACCATCAGCGTGGCGGCGTTCGCGCCCTGGCTGACGAGCTTCACCCGGGTGGAGTACTCCAAGTCGGTCAAGCCGGCAGCCAACGCCTTGCGCACGTAGGCCGGTGCACCATTGCCGACCGCCTCGGCGGCCGCTGCACCGCTCCACACGTCGGCGCTCTGAACACTGACCCCGCGCACCTGCGTCCATGCGCCCAGGCCGGTCTCGAACCCGTCCTGGAAGAGAGTGTCCGCATGGGCGGTCGGCAGATACGCGATGGCGAGGGCGGCCACGGTGCTCACCAGGGCGAGGAATCGGGCGAGATGGCCACGGAGTTGAAATGGTCGCATGGGTACCACCGAACGGTAAAGGGGATCAAATCTTCGCGCGGCGGCGATAAGCCGTCAAGGACTCGCCTGCGAGAATGACGGAGCGGTATTGCACGATGACGCACGGTGGGAGAAGAGCTCCCGCGACTGGACTCGAACCGAGCCTGCCGAGGTGGCCACCAGCTCATCGAGCGAGCGCCCGAGCGCCTGAGCGATCGCGGCCGCCTCGCCGAGGTTGATGCGTCGTCGGCCCTGCCCAGGTGCCGGACCACCGGCCAGCGCCGTCCGCTCGGTAGTGGGTGGGTTGGGCATCGTCTACTTGATAGTGGGCGTGCTCGGCATCTTCGTGCCGGACATGTTCGGGCTACTGCCAAGTGAGTACGAGACCGTGCTGGACAACCTCATACACCTGACCCTGGGCG
>JACCUZ010000003.1 GCA_013698395.1 Sporichthyaceae bacterium | reverse complement strand
CAATGGGGCGATGGCGACGATGACGGCGGCGCGGCCGGGAGTGGTGTCCAGGCCGCCGCGCCAGGACCTGCTCCTGATGACCGTCGGGGTGGTGGCCGTGTCCACCTCCGGGCCGTTGATCGCGGCTCTAGTCGCGCCGGCCCTCGCGGTCGCCGTCTGGCGCAACGTGCTGGCCTTGGCGGTCATCGCGCCGTGGGCGGTCGCCACCCGCCTTTCCGAGCTGCGGGCGCTCACGCAGCGGGAGCGACGCTGGGCCGTCGGGTCGGGCGTCCTGCTGGCACTGCACTTCGCCACCTGGATCCCCAGCCTCCGGCTCACCTCGGTGGCCTCCGCCACAGCGATCGTCTGCACCCAGCCGGTCTGGGTGGCGCTGATCGCCCGAGCCACCGGCCACAGCGTCCCTCGACGTGCCTGGCTCGGCATCGGCATCGCGCTGGCCGCCGTCGCAGTGCTCACCGGCGTGGACTTCTCCTTCGAGCCGCGTGCCCTGATCGGTGACCTGTTGGCCCTGCTCGGCGGGCTCTTCGCGGCGTTCTACACGGTCGCGGGAGCCGAGGTCCGCCGCACGGTGAGCACTACGTCGTACACCGCCATCTGCTACGCAACCGCCGCCCTGGTCCTGCTGGCCGTCTGTCTGGTCGTCGGTGTGGACCTCTGGGGGTACGACGCGCGGACCTGGTGGCAGCTGGCCGCGTTGACAGCCGGAGCGCAGTTGCTGGGGCACTCGGTCTTCAACCGGGTGCTGCGGACCACCAGCCCCACAGTGGTCTCGCTGGTGCTGCTGCTGGAGGTTCCCGGAGCCGCGGTGATTGCAGCGACCTGGCTCGGTCAGGTGCCTCCGCTCGCGGCACTGCCCGCTGCGCTGCTGCTCCTGCTCGGCCTGGCGATCGTCGTCTCCGCCCGCCCACCCGACGTCGAACCGGCCATCCCCGCCGAATGAGCGCCACCTCCGTGCCCGACCTCGGGTTGCCCCGCCACAAGGGTTCGGTCACGGTTCGGCGGGGCGGTCTGGACGACGACCTGGACCGGATCCATGAGGGCGACCCCTTGTGGTGGGGCAAGGAGTTCCTCGCCGAACGAGTCCGCTCCATGCCTCCTGACACGCCGCACCTGATGTTCATCGGCGAGCTCGCCGGTGAGCCGGTCGCGGACGCGTCGATCATCGGCAGGCCCATCCGGGCGCGCGGCTTCGCGGCAGCCAACGTCTACGTGCTCCCTCGAGCGCGAGGGCACGGCGTGGGTCGCGCCCTCGTGCAGATGCTCGCCGAGGCCACGCAGGCCCTGGACCTGCCGGGTTTCTCGACCTCGGCTCACGAGGACGACCAGCACAGCGTCGACGTGGCGCGGCACTGGGGCTTCGAGGTCGCCGGCCACCACCGCGAGTCGGTCCTGGACCTCGACGCGCTCGATGAGACCGTCGTACACGCCAGTATCCGCCGGGCCGAGGAGTCCGGGGTGCGCATCGAGGCCGTGCGGGAAGATGCTGACGACGCCGCGTGGCAGCAGGTCTACCAGACGCTGTGCGCGAGCTGGCTGGACGCTCCGGACTCGGTCGGGTCCGGCGAGACGATGCCGTACTCGGTGTTCCGCGGGTTCCTGCCGGACTCGTCCTACGTACTGCTTGCCTGGCGCGACGGTGTGCCGGTCGGGATCACCGCTCTCAGCGACCGGGCCAAGGACCAGGCCCTGAACACCTTCTTCACCGGCGTCTCCGCGTCGGCCCGCGGGCTGGGAGTCGCCACCGCCCTGAAAGCAAGTCATGCCTGGGCGATGCGCGCCCGCGGGCAGCACCGCATATTCACGCAGAACATGGACCAGAACGCGCCGATCCTCGCGGCCAACGACCGGCTCGGCTTCCGGGTCGTCACCGGGTTCTACGACCTCGCTCGCAGCATGCCGTGGACGTGAAGCAGGTGGCGGGTGCTCGCCACCGATGACGATGGCTGAGGTCGTCGCGCACGTGCGTAAGCAGGCGCTCGCCTGCGAGGAGCTCGGTCACCGCTGTACGCCGTCCTGCTGGACCGGCTCGCCGACGATCTGGAGATGGGCGGTCCCGGAGCCCAGCTGGTGGCCGGCCACGAGGGAGACCCTGGTCCCTCCGCGCTGGCACTGCGGCTCATGGGTGGCGTGCACCGGCTGGTGCTGCAACGGCGGGCGCCGCCGCTCGCCATGTTCTATCCCTCGGTAGGGGGCCGCGGCGCTCCGGACGAGGCATGGCCCGCCTTCCGAGGCGTGCTGGCCGACCATGTCGTGGAACTACGGAGGCGGCTCGACCAAGCACCGCAGACCAACGAAGTCGGTCGGGCCAGCGCACTCATGGGAGGGCTGCAGCACCTGGCATCCGCGCGGCCGGGACCCATTTGGCTCGTCGAGATCGGCGCCAGCGCGGGGCTGAATCTCTCGGCGGACCGGTTCCGGGTCCAGTCAGCCCACGGGTCGGGCGTAGGGCCCCCGGCCTCCGCCGTTCAGCTGCGCGATGCATGGAAAGGCCGGCTGCCGCCGACCTCGGCCCTCGTCGAGGTGGTGGGTCGCTCGGGCTGCGACACGGCACCGCTCGACCCACGGACGACCGAGGGTCGGCTGCATCTCACGTCCTACGTCTGGCCCGACCAGACCGTGCGGCTCGAGCGGCTGCGTGCCGCGCTCGCCCTCGCAGCCGACCTGCCCTTCCTCGTGCGGCGTACGACGGCAGCCACCTTTCTCGCCGACCTGGACCTCGCGCCCGGCGCGACCACAGTGCTTTGGCATTCGGTGATGTGGCAGTACCTCTCTGGTGACGAGCAGCGCTCGGTGCGGCGGCGCATCGACGAGCTCGGTGCGCGCGCTGGTGACACCTCTGGCTCGCACACCTTGCGTTGGAGCCGCGTCGTCCCGCGCCCGGCGTCGATCACGTCTTTCAGGTTCGCCTGCGCGTCTGGCCCGGCGGGGATGAGCAGGTGCTCGGCATCGCGGAGCCGCACGGGATCCCCACCACCTGGGAGTGAGAGGCGCGGGTCTGCGCCAGGATGGGACCCATGTCAGCCCACGAGCAGTTCTCCGACATCCCTCGGGGCCAGGTCATCGGCTCCTATGACACCTACGCGGAAGCTCAGCGAGCGGTGGACTTCCTTTCCGACAAGCAGTTCCCCGTCCAGCACGTCAGCATCGTGGGCTCCGACCTGCGCATGGTCGAGAACGTCCTCGGCCGGCTCACCCGCGGCCGGGCGGCCATGGCGGGCGCCGCCAGCGGCGCGTGGTTCGGCTTGTTCGTCGGCTTGCTCCTCTCGCTGTTCGCTGATGAAGGCACGAACGCCATCGTGCTCATCCTGTCCGCGGTCGTCTACGGCGCGGTCTTCGGCGCCATCTTCGGGTTCGCCGGTCATGCGTTCACCGGTGGCAAACGGGACTTCACCTCCCGCAGCAAGATCGTGGCCAGCGCATACGAGGTGCGCTGCGTCTGGGCCGAGGCCGATCGAGCCCGCGAGATCCTCGCCGGCCTCACCAGCGAGGGACGCTGAGCTCAGGCAGCGTGTTGCGCGCGGTGCGCCGCCCAGTAGGTACGCAGCACCCGAACCTTCTCCTGGAAGTCCGCGTCGCGCCCCAGCGGTCCGGTGGTCGGCGCCGACAGCCGGGTCCTTCGTAGCACGGCGGTGCCGTGGTGAACGACCACGGTCTTGATGCCGAGCTGGTCCTCAACCTCGATCTCGTGGACCTCGTCCCAGGGGATCGTCAGCGTCGGGACTGCGTGCACCACCAGGCCACGGCGGGTCAACGACGTCCCGATCCACCAGGTGGCCGCCGCCATGACCATGAGGCCGAGACCCGCCAGCGCGGTGCGGCCACCCCCGCCGAGGCGCCCGTCGTTGAGCAGCGCGTCGCCCCACACCACCACCTGGAAGCCCAGCACCATCAGGACGAACGCACGCCGCTGGCTCCAGGTGAGCCGCAGCCGGACCGGATTCGGCAGGGTCATCTCCGCACCGTAGGTCGTCGCTCTCCCGAGCGGGGCGAAACAAGCAACTCTTGGCGAGCGGAAGCGCGTCAGAAGTCACCACCCCTTGACCGCCGGGCCCGACAAGCGGAGGTTCTAGGTGTCCGGGCGCTTGCCCGGCGCTCGACAGGAGGTCGTCATGGCGGGTTTCGTCCAGATCATCGAGTGGAGCACCACGCGGATCGACGAGGTGGAACAGCTCAACGAACAGTGGCGTGACCGCTTTCCGGAGATGGGGCCGTCCCGCCTCACGGTCTGCGCTGACCGGGACCGGGCGAATGCATACGTGACCGTGGTGGAGTTCGACTCCTACGAGGCGGCGATGAAGAACTCCGCGGACCCCTCGACGTCGGAGTTCGCCGAGCGGATGGCCAAGCTCTGCGACGGACCGCCGACCTTCCGCAACCTGGACGTGAAGCGCGTGGAGGAGCGGTCTTAGCCGGTCAGTGCGGCAGCATCCCCCACTCCTGGAGCGAGGTCCAGAGGCCGTCGACCAGGTCCAGCGCCTTCAGCTCCCCCCGGGAGACCCAGCGCACCTCGGTCGCGTCGTCACCTGCGACCGGACTGGTCGGCACTGCCAGTGCGCAGGCGTAGTCCCTGATGTCGTACGTCGTGCCCGGCGGAAGCCCGGGGCGCTGGACGGTGCCGACCCAGGCGCCGACCACCACGTGCAGGCCGGTCTCCTCGAGTACCTCCCGGCGGACGGCCTGCTCGTCGCTCTCATCGGCCTCGACGCGCCCACCCGGCACGGACCATTGACCGGCACCCGGCGCCCGAGCCCGCCGGACCACCAACAGGGCGCCTTCGTCGTCGTGAACGAGTGCGCCCACACAGGGGACTCGCCGTTTCGGGCCGGACGGCGTCGGGAACACGGACGTCAGCCTAAAGAACGGGAGACTCCCACATGACCACCGTGCTGATCATCCTTGCGATCGTCCTGGTTCTGGTGATGGCCTTCGGACTGCTGGGTGGCGGGTCGCGGATCACCCGGCGCACCATCGTCGAGCGACCGGTCCGCCGCCGCCAGGTCGTGCGAGAGGTCGAGGAGCCGGTCGTGCGGGAACGGGTCGTCGAGGAGCCGCCGCCGACCACCCGACGTTACGAGGAATGACTCTGGGCCTGATTCGGGGGCCTGATTCTGGTGGCCTGCCGCTTGGGTCTTGACGCGCTCCCGTTCCCGGCGGGACCGTCGAAACCAT
Organism: Sporichthyaceae bacterium; assembly: GCA_013698395.1. Classification (GTDB taxonomy): domain Bacteria; phylum Actinomycetota; class Actinomycetes; order JACCUZ01; family JACCUZ01; genus JACCUZ01. The sequence goes on along the minus strand of JACCUZ010000003.1, from coordinate 1,182 downwards.
GAGGGCTGAGCCCAACTGTCCGCGCTGCGCCTCGTCTCTGCACCCCCCGGGCCTGTGGTCGAGCGCCTGGCGGTGTGACGCCCACGGCGCGGTCCACCCCCTCCGACCGGCCGTCCAGCCGACGCCCGAGCTCGTGCACAGCATCGCCAGCAGGGCCGCTGTCCCCGTCTGGTTGCCCTGGCCGCTCGCCCGCGGCTGGCTGGTCACCGGCCTGGCCGCAGCGGGTGACGAGCGGACCGGTGCCCGGGCGACGGCCGTGGCGTGCACCGGCCCTGCCCCGCTAGGCGGGGTGGGTGAGCTGGTGCTGGTCGCCGAGGAACCGGGCGTGGGCCTCGGGGCGCGGTATGCCGGCCTGACCGGACCCGACCCCGGCAATGTCGGCGACGAGCGACCGGCGGACGTCAAGATCCAGGCAGCCGGGCACCCGACGCCGATGTGGACGCTGGACAGGACTCCGGCGGACCGGGCGGTGTACGTCGGCGAGGCCCTGGGCTGCTGGATCTGGGCGGTGCTGTGGCCCGACAGTGCAGGGTTCCTGCTCATCGATGACTTCGCGCTCACGGACCTGCGCGACGCGGGCCACGAGCTCGACCTGCCACTGGGCGCGTTGTCCCCACGCCTGAGCGCCTGAGCCGGCTGCGCCCTCCGCCGCCCCTACCCTGAGGTGGTGATCGCCGACCTGCACACCCATAGCAGCGCCTCCGACGGGACAGAGACCCCTGCCGACCTGGTCCGCTCAGCGGCACTGGCCGGGCTCGACGTCGTGGCGCTGACCGACCACGACACGGTCCGGGGCTGGCAGGAGGCGAGCGCGGCGGTCGCCACGCTCGCGACACCGCTCCGCCTGGTGCCCGGGGCCGAGATCTCCTCGGTCTATGACGGGATCAGCCTGCACCTGCTGGCCTACCTTTTCGACCCTGGGCACGAGGAACTGGCCCGCCAGATGGAGATGGCGCTCGACGACCGGGTCCCGCGCGCCCAGGCGATCGTCGGCAGGCTCGCGGCCGCCGGGCACCCCGTCATCTGGGAGCTGGTAATGGACCAGGTCAGCGACGGCGCCACGGTCGGGCGGCCGCACATCGCCGACGCCCTGGTCGCCGCGGGTGTCGTGGCCGACCGCACCGAGGCCTTCGACACGTTGCTGCACGACGGCAGCGAGTTCTTCGTCGGTCACTATTACGT
>JACCUZ010000463.1 GCA_013698395.1 Sporichthyaceae bacterium | reverse complement strand
TCTCAATGGTCCTGGGGACGTGGTCGGCATCGACCCGAACCAGGTCGTCCGCACCTACCCCCGCGCCTACACCACCGACGCTGAGCCGAACTACCTGGCGGCGGTGGACCTCGACGCCCCTGAGCTGCCGTGGCTGTTCACTCCGCGCGGTGTCCCCGGAACCGGCCACCTGCCGCCCTGGGTGGTCCTCGTCGTCGTCGAGGATCGACCCGGCGTGTCCATCACAGTGCCGCCCGGCGCGCCGTTGCCGCAGCTGCGCATCGAGGCGAGTGCCAGCGACGAGCTGCCCAACCTGGCCGACTCCTGGGCGTGGGCTCACGTGCAGCTGGTGGAACCGTCGACCGCGGCGGTGACCCCGGATCAGGTCTCCGCGACGCTTGCAGCGGATCCGAACCGCAATGTCGGCCGCCTCATCTGTCCTCGTCGGCTCGCTGCGCAGCGGCGCTGGTATGCCGCGCTCGTCCCCGCGTTCGACGCCGGCCGGGTGCGTGGGCTGGGCGGCGCGCCTGCCGCAGCTGCGACTGTCGGGCCGGCGTGGGAGCCGGACCAGGATGCCGTGACGCTCCCGGTCTACTTCCATTGGGAGTTCCAGACCGGACTCGAAGGCGACTTCGAGTCGCTGGCCCAGCGGCTCAAGCCGCACAAGGCAGCGACGACTGTCGGACTGGTGCCGATGCACGTCGGCGAGGGGGCCCCGCCGATCAAGGTGCCAGCGGACCAGTCCCGGCACATCGACATGGACGGTGCCTTGCGCGCGCCGGCGCAGTCCGACGGCCAGCTCGACGATGTGGCTGATGCACTGCGCGACGGACTCAAAGAGGTGACGCGCACGTTGGCCGACGCCGCCGACGGTGTGCTCGACGGGCAAGCTCTGCAGGACGCATCCCGCCAGCCGGTGGGCCCGCCCGTCTACGCGTCCTCGCACGTCAACCGCTGGCAGGTGCTCGACCGCGAAAGCCCGCAAGACGCCGAGTGGTTCCGGGAGCTCAACCTCGATCCCCGCGCTCGGGTTGCCGCCGGGCTCGGCGCCGAGTGCGTCAGGGCGAACCAGGAGGACATCGCCAACGCAGCCTGGCGCCAGGTCGGGGACGTGATGGCGGCAGAGGCAGCGCTCCAACGTGCCGCACTCGGTAAGTTGGTGTCTCGTGCCTTCTTCGCGAGAAGCATTGTGCCGATGCCCGACAGCGCGCTCCTGTCCCTCGTGGGTCCGGTGGCCACAAGGACCCCCTTCGCCGGGCTCAGCCTCACCGCAAGCGTCGCGCAGACGTCGTTGCCGGACGCGGTTCTCGACGCTGGACTGCGACGTGCGCTGGCCCCGGCGGGGCGGGCGGTCGCCAGGTCAGCGCGACGCACCGGCGTGCCGGTCGGTTCCCTACGTCCCGGGCTGGTCAGCCAGCTTGCCGAGGGACGGGAGGACCTCGACGGGACTCGCTTCGCCAGGCCAGTGCTCGGCGGCGTGCGTCCTGACCTGCTCGTCGGAGACGACTTGTCCGGGATCGGGCTGCCGGTGCAGGTGGCCCCCGAAGTGGTGACCAGGCTGGCCACCTCGGCGCGCGCTCTCGCCGAAGACTCGGTCGACGAGTCGACCCGTCTGCAGATGCGAGACGAAGTACGCACCGTCGGACTGATCGGGCAGGCCCACGTGGAGGCCGCACGCATGCTCGCCTGGCAGGCCGAGGACTCGATCGCAGATGCAGTCGCAGGCGGCGCCCAGCCGGACCCCGTCACCAGCTCGGTGGTCGGATTCGGCTCGGTGCTCGACTCCATCGTCGGCCAGACGGTGGTCGCCATGGCCGACACGCCGGCCGGTGGTTGGGGTGTCGGCATCCTCGTCGAGGGCCCGATCTTTGCCGTCGGCGGTGCGGTTCTCGACGTTACCGAGCCACCTATCTCGGTCGGCATCCTCGATGTCGACGCGGGAAACACCTTGGTGCTCCGCACTGAGGCCGGGCGGTCCAATGTGCCGGTTGCGGTGCTCGACCCGAACTTGTCAGGGACCGACCTTGGTGCGGTGCTGGCACGACTTCCCGCGGGCGTTCTGAGTTCTCCGGCCCCAGACGCCTCCGTCGACGTCGATGAGCTGCCGGTGCTGAGCTCGGGGGGTCTAGCCAGCGTCACGTCGCCGGCGGCCCCCCTGCCCTCGCGCGTTGGGAGACTGTCGCCCATCACGCCCATCACGCCGATCACTCCCATCAGGCCGGTTACGCCCCTCACGCCGGTCTCGCCCCTCAGGCCGGTCACACCCATTG
>JACCUZ010000401.1 GCA_013698395.1 Sporichthyaceae bacterium | reverse complement strand
GTGAGGAGCAGCACGCTCCGCCCCGCCTCGCGGGGCAGCGACCGGAACAGCGCGATCCCAGCCCGCACGATGCCCGGGTCCAGCGCAGAAAGCGGGGGCGTTGCCTCCTGCTCGGCCGCCCACTGGTCGCACATGTCCGCGAGCGGGCGGAACGCATGACCCCGAGGTGGCGCCGCCCACAGCCGCCTCAGCAGCCCGGACACCACGACGTCCTGCTCGGGTTCCGGCAGCGATCGCCCGAGCTCGGCCCCGGGCCGAGCATGTTCGAGCAGCAACGCGCACGTGTCATCCTCGAGATGCGTCGCGTGCAGCAGCACCGTGCCGTTTCCGGCCCAGTGCAGAAGACCTTCGGCCTCGTGCTCCGCCTCGGCGTGTGTCCAAGCCACTTTCAGCACCAGGTCCTGATCCGCCGCGTCTCGGGCAGGTGCGGTCCACGACGTCTCACCACCTGGCTGGAATGGGTCGTCGAGCCGCAGGCCCCAGGCCGTGGCAATGGTGGCCACCGTCGCCGGCAGCCGCGCGACCCACTGCCGCCGCCGGTCGTGCCGGTCGCGGGCAGCACTGTGCACTAGGTTGGTGGGAAGCGGGAACTCGGTCACCTGAGCACGTCGTACGCCAGGCGCAGCACCAGCGCGGCAACCACGACGAGGAACACCACCCGGACGAAGCCGCTGCCCCGGCGGATCGCGGTGTGCGCGCCGAGCCAACCGCCTGCGACATTGCACGCGCCCATCACCAGGCCAAGCTGCCACAACGGAGCGCCCTGCGGCACGAAGACGAGCAGCGCTCCGAGGTTGGTGGCGAGGTTCACGATGCGCGCCTTGGCCGACGCCTGCAGGAACGAGTAGCCGAGCAGGCCGACGAGAAGGAACACCAGGAACGTTCCGGTGCCGGGACCGAAGATGCCGTCGTAGAACCCGATCGCAAGCCCCCCGAACGCCGCTGCGGTGTGGTGCCGGCGGCCGTCCCAGCGCAGCGACTGCTCGGCGCCGAGGGCGGGGCGCAGTCCCACGTACGTGGCGACGATGACGAGAAGGACCAGCACGACAGGGCGGAACACGTCGGCGGACAGGACCGAGGCAAGCGCGGCCCCGGCCGCCGAGCCGGCGAGCGCGACTGCTGCCATAGGCAGCGCGGTGCGCAGGTCAGGTCGCACGCGGCGGTAGTACGTCGCCGCCGCCGCCGACGTACCGCAGATGCTCGACAGCTTGTTCGTCGCCAGCACCTGGGCCGGGCTCGCCCCGGGCAGCAGGACCAGCAGGGCCGGCAGCTGCACCAGACCGCCACCGCCGACGACCGCGTCGAACCAACCGGCGAAGGCCGCCGCCAGGCAGAGGAGGAGGACGACGTGCAGCTCGGGCACGGGTCAGGCGTTCCAGCGGTCGACCACGCCAAGCACGTCGAGCAGTCGCTGGACGACGGCGTCGGGATCGCCCTCGACGTGACCCTTCTGGACGGCCGGGATTGCGCTGTGCGGCACGAGCACGGCCCGCATGCCGGCCTCCTTCGCGCCATGGATGTCGTCGTACGGGCGGTCACCGACGAACACCACGCGGGCCGGGTCACCGACGCCCACTGCGTCCATCGCAGCGCGGAACGCCTGCGGATGCGGCTTCGTGAAGGGCAGCTCGCTGGAGTAGACCGCGCCGTCGATGAGGTCGAGCACGCCGTCGCGCCGGAACACCTCCTCATGGTGCGCGCGCGTCCACAGCGTGTTGGAGAGCACGCCGATCCGGACACCGCGCTCCGTGAGACCGGCGAAGAGCTCGGGCACATCCGGGTCGGTGTAGGTGTGCGGCTCCCAGAACGCGTGGTACGCGGCAAGCGCCCTCTCGTGGCGCTCGCCGGACGGCTCGACCCCGACCGACCGGAAGATCTCCTCGAGGGTCGCCGACCGCTGGTGCTCACGGCCGGCCCGCCAGGCGTCGTCCTCGGCCGAGAGGATGAGCGCTGACAGCTCGTCGGCGCGGCCCGGGTCGTACATCTCCGCGTAGTGGCGCCACTGCTCCCGCAAGTCGATGGTGTGCCAAGGGGTCAGCGTGCCGCCCCAGTCGAAGATCACCGCCTCGACCGTCATCAGCGGAACGCTACCCGCCCACTGGCGCCGTGGATGACGACCGACCAGTGGGCTCGCGGTGCCAGGCTTGACGAATGACGGAGGGGGGCGAGCACCATGGAACCCATGGCGACACCGATGAAGTCGCACTCGGACCGTGACTGGACCGTCGCAGACGCCTACGAGCTCCTGCCGGAGAGCGGCACCCGGCGCTTCGAGATCATCGACGGTGAGCTCGTCGTGAGCCCGACAGCATCCCGTCGCCACCAGCGCACCGTCTTTGAGGTGGCGAAGGTTCTCGACGCCGCTTGTCCGGCCGGCCTGCGGGTGTCTGGCGGACCGGTCAACCTTGATCTCGGTGACCGTCGACACCTCGAGCCGGATCTCGTGGTCGAACGCGTCGTGGACATCGACCAAGCCGGGTCGGTGCCGGTGCTCATCGTGGAGGTGCTGTCACCTTCGAACCGGCGGCACGACACTCATCGCAAGAGAGCGGTCTACGAGGAGCTCGGCGTGGCTTCATACTGGCTGGTCGACCCACTCGTGCCGTCAGTAGCCGTGCTCGACCTCGAGCACGGAACCTATGTCGAGACGGCTCACATCGGACCAGGTTCCGCCGTGCAGGTAGCTCGTCCGTTTCCGGTCCGGCTCGCCCCCAGCGAGTGGTCGCCGCCGGACTGACGCACCGTTCCCGGTTTAGTGATCGTCGCCGATGCGGGCGGCCGCGTCGGCGACGGGGACGTCGACCCGGTTCCCCGTGCGGCGGTCGCGCACCTCGACCACACCGGTTGCCAGCCCTCTGCCGACGACGACAATCCTCGGCATGCCGAGCAGCTCGGCGTCGGCGAACTTCACCCCTGGTGAGACACCGCGCCGGTCGTCGTAGAGAACCGTCAGTCCCTGCGCGACCAGGTCGTCGG
>JACCUZ010000396.1 GCA_013698395.1 Sporichthyaceae bacterium | reverse complement strand
CGTTAGGGGGGTTCAGGTTCTGAATGCCCTGGAACCGCCCGGGGATCGATGGAGGCTCTGAAGCCACGGGCTTGGCGCTTGAGGCGCAGGTATCACCGATCACTGGCGGCGACATCGTTCAGAGGACGGGGGAATATCCGGCCAGCGGCGTGGAAGTCTGTTGGTTCAGCGATCCCGCCGTGTCTTGGCTGGGCGAGGTGCCATCAGCCCGAGTCGACCAGTTCCAGGCTCCGGCCCACCAGGGAAGCGACGCCCGGGTCGTCGAGGGGTAGTTCAGTTTCGTGGGGCATGAATGCGAAGACTTGCGCCGCTGTGAACTGGATCTTACGGATGGTCCTTGTTCCGGCCATGGGTAGTGGCGGCGAGCTCGAAGCCCCCTAAGAGAGTTCGTAGCGGGGATCTGCGACGGACTCTTCACCCCGCTTCGTCTTGGAGAGATGCGGGGTGATCCAGACATGGGGCGCGGTTACGTAGCGCGATGGACAGGGAGGTTTGGTTGGACCACATCAGCTAGACCGCTTGGTCGTCTGTGATCAGGCAGGGGTATCCACAAATGCGTTCCCTTGTTGTCGTGTCCGTCCGACGCATGACCGGCAGCCCCATGCGCGTTAGACGGATGTTAGACGCCATAGCAGCAGCGCAGGTCAAGAGCTGAGCATGGGATCCGCTATCCGATGCCGCTGCGTCTCGGGCGATCAGACCGCAGCGACGAGTGCAGCCCCGTAGCGGGTGGACCTAGAGCACGTTCGTGCTCGCCGAAGGTGGCTCCACCGAAGCGCCTGGCTCGGCACTACCGAGAACCTCGTATGCCTCATCGATCGACCTCTCAGGACCGTGGGCAGGGAGCGCGCGCAGATCATCGGCGGTCAGACGCACGGTGGGGGACGCCTGGGTTGCCCCGGGCAATATTGTCCCCTCGCTGCGAAGCACCTCGACGATGTCCCGGGTGTCGGCCGGATCCTCCCAGCGGAAGTAGGACCAGGGTCGTCCTGCTGGATCGAGCATGCGATGAAGGCCCGGTAGTTCCTACTTGCCGTAGACATGCCGACCGACCCAAGCTGACGTCGTCCCGCCGAGTTCGGCCAAGTCGGAGTAACTCGTCCATCGCCCAGAAGGAACTGCAGCGAGCGCGTCACACAACCACTGCCAACCGCCAGTAGAGGTGCCCCCCATTGCGGCACCGCCCCCACTGCTGCGACTCCGGACCCGCTTCTGCCAGCCGTTGGGACGGGCCTCCACCGCGAACATCGGCGCGGCCGGTGAGTTGCCGATCTGAACCAGGGACACCTCCACACCGAAGAACCGCAATGAGTCGATGGTGTTCTCGTTCAGCCAGTCCAAGGCGGCGCGATGCTCCTCACGGAGCTGCGGCAGGACCCACACGATGATCGAAGCGCCCACACCAGCGGCGTAAGTGCTGATCTGCCCCAGATGGCCGTGATCGCTCATCTCGAGCTGATTCTCGATGATCAAACGTTCGCCTGTCAGAGTCTCCGCAAGGATGTCGATTTGCGAAGTCACCAACACGCTGCTCGGTCCCCGCTAAGGTCAGGTCGCCCAGATGCAGCGCGCCACCGAGCAGGTGAAGCTGCTCAGCGAGCGGGGGTGAACTCGTGAGCCTCGTGCTTGAAGATGGCCGACTGGACCGCCACCACAAGTCCGAACTGATGTACTGGACGCGCCAAGGGCTCGTGGCACGTGGGAAGGAGGCGCGGTGTTTCGGGTCGTTGGCGTTGCGGTGACGGTGATTGTGGTGATCTTGGCGTTGCTCTGGGCATTCCAGCGCCAACTGGTCTACTTCCCTACCCAGGGCGCGGTGCCGCCAGCAGCCACAGTGCTGCCCGGTGCGCGGGAGGTGGTGCTCGAGACAGATGACGGGCTGAGCCTGAATGCGTGGTACCTGCCGGCCGAACATGCCGATCGGGGCATGGGGGTGCTGGTGGCCAATGGAAACGCCGGCGACCGCTCCGCCCGTGCACCGCTGGCCGAGGCGCTGTCAGCGCGGGGGCTGACAGTCCTGCTGTTCGACTACCGCGGGTACGGGGAAAACCCAGGCAGTCCCAGCGAGCAGGGGTTGGCACGAGACGCCCGTGCGGCGTATCGGTTCCTGGTTGAAGAGGTCGGCATCGGGCCGGAACGGCTCGTCTACTTCGGAGAGAGTCTCGGTGCCGCGGTGGTCACCGAGCTGGCAACCGAGCGCCCGCCGGCCGGGTTGGTGCTGCGCTCCCCCTTCGTGGACCTCGCCTCCGTTGGTCACTCTCACTACCCCTTCCTTCCCGTAAGGGCTCTGCTCAGGGACAGGTACCCGCTGGCCGAGCAGCTCGCGGCCGTGTCGGCGCCGGTCACCGTGGTGTACGGCAGTGAGGACTCCGTCGTACCTGCGGAGCAAAGCCGGGCGGTCGCCAAGGCAGCGCCGACGCTTCACGACGTCGTAGAGGTTGCGGGAGCGGACCACAATGATCACGCCCTGCTTGTAGGGAAGCAGTTGATCGACGCCGTGGTGACAATCACCGACCATGCGAGCAGGCCATGGACTGAGGGTGGTCCGGCGCCTATCTTGATCACCGGGGAAGTCAGGGCTAGGGAGGGACCATCATGGACGCGACCGTGACAGAGACTGGCACAACGCGAGCGCGGGACAAGCAGGCAGGGTTGGCGGTCCTGATAGCCGGCATCGCCATCTTTTATTGGGTCCTTGGGCAGTGCGGCAGTCGACTGGTTATGGGTCGCGATGCTGGTCGGCTTCGTGGGCATGGTCTACGGGATGCCCGGCGTCCATGCCTACCAGGCGCCGACCGACGGCCCGATGGGCAAGTGGGGGGCGTTGCTGATCCGCTACGGCGGGGGGGTCATGGCCCTGCTCGGAGTGATCTTCCTCGCGTGGGAGGCGGTCGGCGACCCGCCCGAGGAGGGGCCCGGCGTGGTTGATGCGGCATGGATGGTCGGGTTTGCCGCCTTTGCGATCGGGGTCATCCTCTTCGCGATCGGGATCATCAAGGCAAGGGTCTTGCCCCCAGCGTCGGGCGTGCTCATGCTCGTTGGGTTGGTGGCGGCGATCGGGATTGACATGGCCACCGGCGCGTTCTTCGAGGACGACTCTTCGACCACGGAATGGGGCTTCTTTATCGGCGTCCCCCTGTTTGCGCTGGGCTTGGCGTGGGCCGGGTACACGGTGTGGAAGGGAAGGCGCTCCGCCATAGCTGGGTGAGTCCGCCGCGCCCCGGGTGCAAGCCGTTCGCGAGGACCGCCGCGAGCTACTCGGGCTAAAGCCCTTGACAGTTCCGTACATGCTTGCCATGTTCGAACGGTGTTAGGTAGTTCTACCGTTGACTGGCGCGCGGATCGACGTGCAGCGGCCCGGGAGCGGATCCTCGAAACCGCTTGGGCGCTCGCCCGGGAGAACGGGCTGGCCGGCCTCAGCCTAGGCACTGACCGTGGCTGACACCCGCGCCACGGCCTGCTTCTGGGTATAGCCCGTCTCCAGGACGATCCTGTCGGGGTTGCCGTCGGGCTGCGCCGCGGGTGACCACACCTGGAAGTGCGGGTTGCGCACCAGTTCGAGTTTGCCGTGGCGGGCCGGGCGACCGCCGGTGGCGTCCTGCTTCGGGGTGTAGGAGCGGATCATGTAGGGGCCGGTGGCCGGTGGGAACGCTCCCGGTGCCGGGTCCAACGGTGTGCCTTGCGGTACCGCGGAGGCATACGGCAACGCCAGCTGGTACATGAACTCCGGTGTGGGTTTCGTCAAGTGGAAGGTCACCGCGCCGGTCCGGTCGTCCGTGGTGATGCCCTCACTGAGGTCGCAGTCCGGCCGCCGTTGCTTCGCGGCCTCGGCCTTCTTCGCGGCGTTCCAGCAGGCTTGCGCACCGACGATCGCCGTCGCGTAGTAGGTGGGGACCTGGTCGGGATGCACGACCGCCCGTTCGATGCCGCGCCGGACGTCACCGGCCAGCACCGGCTCGCCGGTCGAGTAGCGCACCCCTTTCCGCAGATGGAACGCGTAGGTGAGCCCGCCGTCGGTAGGAGTCGGCAGTGCGGTGGCCAGGTCCGGGACCGGCCTCGTCCCATGGACCCCGCCCCCGCGGCGGAAGCCGACGAGTCCGTCGTTGGTCAGCGACGTCAGCCGCCAGGACTGCTCGTCCCCACAGGACGGTCGGGTCGAACAGGGGCGGATCGCCCATCCACTGCGGCCTGAGCCTGGGACCGACCATGGTGACGACGCCGCCGCGGTGCAGGGCACTGCCGCCGGCGGCGCTGGTGAACCACAGGTCGTCGCCGACGAACGCCAGCCCGAGCGGGGCACCGCGCAGCCGCACCGTCGCGTCCCGCTGGAACGTCCGGGCCGTGACCCGCATCAGGGTCCCGGCGTGCTGGTTGCTGACCCACACGTTGCCGTCGCCGGCGGCGACCCCGTACGCCCCGCCGCCCTTGACCAGGGTCCGTGAGGTGACGCTGAGGTCCTCGACGTCGATGCGAGACAGCGACCCGTCCAGGCTGTTCGCCACCCACGCCGCGTCGTCACTCACCGCGATCCCCGCCGGTCCCTTCCCGACGTTGATGGCTGAGTCGGCCACGTAGGTGCCGGGGTGGAATCGGGTGATTCGCGCTGTTGTAGGCAGAGCCCGGCTGTCCGTGATCTGCCGATGTCGAAAGGTGCATAGCCTGGGTCGCCAATGGCTGCAATCGACGATCGGAGCGGTAGATGGAGTACGTGCGCCTGGGCACGAGCGGGCTAGAGGTCTCCCGGGTCTGCCTGGGTTGCATGAGCTTTGGTGACCCGCAGCGAGGCCACCACGCGTGGACTCTGGACGATGCCGCGAGCCGTTCGTTTCTGCGCAAGGCGCTCGACCTGGGCATCACGTTCTGGGACACCGCCAACGTGTATTCGGACGGGTCGAGCGAGGAGATCGTCGGCGGCTGGCTCAAACAGTTCGCCCGCCGCGAGGACGTCGTGCTGGCGACCAAGGTGCACGGCCGGATGCGGTCCGGGCCCAACGGCGCGGGACTGTCGCGCAAGGCCATTCTGGCCGAGATCCACGCGAGCCTGACCCGGCTGGGCACCGACTACGTCGACCTGTACCAGATCCACCGGTGGGACCCGGGCGTGCCGATCGAGGAAACCCTGGAGGCACTGCACGACGTGGTCAAGGCGGGCAAGGCCCGCTACCTGGGGGCGTCCTCCATGGCGGCGTGGCAGTTCGCGCAGGCCCTCTACCTCGCCGACCTGCACGGCTGGACCCGGTTCGTGAGCATGCAGAACCACTACAACCTGCTGTACCGCGAAGAGGAGCGCGAGATGATCCCGCTGTGCCGGGACCAAGGTCTCGGCGTCATCCCGTGGAGCCCTCTGGCCCGGGGTCGGCTGACCCGTGACTGGGACGAGCGCAGCAACCGCAGCGAGGGGGACGCCTTCGCACGTGACCTGTACAGCGAAGGCGACCGGGAGGTCGTGAACCGGGTGGCCGAGATCGCTCAGGAGCGTGGTGTCCACAGAGCCCAGGTGGCCATGGCATGGGTGGCGAGCCGCCCAGGGGTGACCGCGCCGATCGTTGGGGCGACGAAGCCGGAGCACCTCGACGACGCCGTCGACGCGCTGGAGCTGGTGCTCAGCGAGGACGAGGTGCGGCGACTCGAGGAGCCCTACTTGCCCCACCGCGTAGCCGGCTTCTAAGGACGTCGTCGCATCGGCTCAGGGCAGGTGCCTGGGCGCCGTGTCGTGGCCGTTTCCCGCGCCGTGCCCCTTGCCCGGACCCCTATCCGTCGGGTTAGGTGATGTGACGTAGGTCACAAACCGCCTCGAGGAGGCCGTCATGGCTGGAACCACCCGACTGCTTGCTGTGGCTGGCCTAGCCGGCGCCCTGCTCGTCCCGGCCATCGGCGCTCCAGCCAGCGGCCGGTCCGGTGCCTCCCTCGCAGCGCCGCTGGCGACCTCCCCGGAGCTGACCGAGACCTCGAGGCTCGCCGACCGGCGGTCACTTGTCGTGGGGGACCGGGCCTACGCCATGAGCACGGCCGACACGCTCTACCCGGCCGCCGGCTGGCACATCCGTGGCGAGATGGGTGGCATCTGGACGCCTCCCATCAAGCTTGTCGACGGCGTGTGGTTCAGGCTCGCCGGCAAGTGGCTGGGTGACCCCGACGGCGCGCGTGCCACCAGCACAACCGTCGGCTGGGGCTACACGCGCACCTCCTTCGCGCCGGTGAACCAGGTAGCGGTGACGCGCACCGACTTCGTGCCCGACGGCACCCGAGCCACCCTGATCGGCCTCACTCTCACCTCCCCGCAGCCACGGACCGTGCCGGTGGCCCTGGACGCCCACTCGGAGCTGATGGCCGCCTACCCATGGGGCTGGACCGAGCCGGACGCCGGCACGTTCAACCTTCAGGACACCGGCGCCTACGACCAGGGCGCCTTGCTGTTCCGCGAGACCGGCACACCGCCCGTAGACAACGCGTCGTTCCACGACTGGGCTGCTCTCGTGGCGGGCAGCAGCCAGCCGAGGTCCCACCAGCTCGGTCCGGACCACCGGGGTCCGCAGGACCCGGCCGTGGTCTGCCCCGCCGACGGCCCGGCGCCGGAGACCTGCGACGACGGTGCCTTCGGCAAAGGCACCGGCGGTCAGCTGCGCTGGCAGGTCAAGCTCGTCCGCAACCAGCCGACCACCTTGTGGTTCGCCGTGGCGGGCTCGGACAAGGGTGTCCCGGCAGCCCGGCGTGAGCTCGCGAAGGCGCTGGCCGACCCGGCGGCCGCCCTGGCACAGAAGGTCGAGTCCCGTCTGCAGATTGCCACCAACACCCAGGTCGACTTGCCCGGAGACCCGCTGCTGGACAAGAGCATCGAGTGGAGCAAGCAGAACCTCGCCGACTCCGTCCAGGAGGCGCACGACCTGCAGCTGCGGCCGGTGAAGGAAGGCCGCGAGTACCCCGCCCCGACGGGCACGCTGGCCAAGGCACGCTGGCTGGGCGCCGGTTGGCCCGACTACCCGTGGCTGTTCGGCACCGACGGCGAGTACACCGCGTTCGCGAGCGTGGCGATGGGACAGTTCGCCGACATCAAGGCCCACCTGCGCGCGCTTCGCGACGTCAGCGTGATCGTGAACGGTGACAGCGGCAAGGTGGTCCACGAGGTGATGCCGGAGGGCTCGATCTACTACGGCACGCTCGACTCTGCCGGCAACACCGACGAGACCTCGAAGTTCCCCAGCGCCGTCGCGCTCATCTGGCGGTGGACCGGGGATGACGGCTTCAGGGATGACCTCTACGACTTCACCGTCCGCAACATGCACTTCGTCGTCGAGCAGCTCGACGACGACGGGGACGGCTGGCCCGAGGGGCTCGGCAACGTGGAGCGGGCCGGCATGGGCGAGGAGAAGCTCGAC
>JACCUZ010000384.1 GCA_013698395.1 Sporichthyaceae bacterium | reverse complement strand
GACTCGACCCGGTCGAGGCTCTCACCGTGGACGTCGGTCGCGCCGGCGGCCCAGAGGCCGCGGCGCGGATTGCCCGCTACGACGCCTTCGAGGCGGCCGGGCAGCGGCTCGGCGCCGCCGCCGTGCTGCTCGGCCACACCCGGGACGACCAGGCCGAGACCGTCCTGCTCGGTCTGGCCCGAGGCTCGGGGGCCCGGTCCTTGTCCGGGATGGCGCCGGTCCGCGGGATCTTCCGGCGCCCCCTGCTTGACCTGCCGCGCGCCACCGTCGCCGCAGCCACCACCCAGGGCCTCGACGTCTGGGCCGACCCCCACAACGAGGACCCCGCCTTCGCCCGGGCCCGCGTTCGCCACCGCCTGCTCCCGGCCCTCGAGGCGGAACTCGGGCCCGGCGTCGCCGCAGCCCTCGCCCGCACCGCCACCCAGCTGCGGGCCGACGCCGACGCCCTGGACTCCTGGGCCGCCCATGAGCGCAGCGAAGCCCAGCGCAACCCGGGCGAGCTCGACGTACCGCGCCTGACCCGACTGCCGACCGCCGTACGCACTCGTGTCCTGCGACTTGCTGCCGTCGATTCAGGCTGCGCCCCCAGCGACCTCTCGGCCGCCCACATCGAGGAGCTCGACCGGCTGGTGACGGACTGGCGCGGGCAGGGCCCCTTGCACCTGCCTGGCCGGGTCAGGGCATCTCGATCCTGTGGGACGCTGTCGCTCACGACCGTGGACTGAGCAGCAGAGGGGCACGAGCGCGCGTGGACGAGAAGGACATGGGCAACGACCTCGAGCGGATCCTGGTCTCCGAGGAGCAGGTCCAGGGGCGGCTGGCCGAGCTGGCCGGTGAGATCGACACCGACTACGAGGGCCGCGACCTGCTCCTGGTCGGCGTACTCAAGGGCGCGGTGATGGTGATGGCCGACCTCGCCCGGGCGTTGCACTCGAGGGTCGAGATGGACTGGATGGCGGTGTCGTCGTACGGCTCGGGTACGAAGTCCTCCGGGGTCGTGCGGATCCTCAAGGACCTCGACCGCGACATCTCCGGGCGCAACGTGCTCATCGTCGAGGACATCATCGACTCCGGCCTGACGCTGTCCTGGCTGATGTCCAACCTGTCCTCCCGCGGGCCGGCATCGGTGGAGGTGTGTGCCCTCCTGCGAAAGCCCGACGCGGCGCAGGTGGACGTGCCGGTGCGCTACGTGGGCTTCGACATCCCCAACGAGTTCGTCATCGGCTACGGGCTCGACTATGGCGAGCGCTACCGCAACCTGCCGTTCGTCGGGACGCTGGCGCCGCACGTCTACTCGTCCTGACCCGGCCGTCCTCGGCGGAACGCCGCCGGGGTCGGTGACCGTTGAACAGGAGCGGGCAGGGACCGACCCCCGCGCCGGGCGGGTACGCTCGTATTCCGGCTCACCCACCGTCTGGCAGGAGGGACGGGGCCTCCCGCCCCGGTTCGATGGACGTCAAACGTTACTTCCGCGGCCCGTTCTTCTGGGTGACGATGGTCATCCTCGCGGTGCTGCTCGTCACCTCCGTCTCCTCGGCGGCCGGCGGCTTCAAGCAGGTGGACACGTTCGTGGCGATCGAGGCGATCGAGTCCGGCCAGGTCGCCGAGGCCGAGCTCGTCGACCGTGACCAGCGCCTCCAGCTCACCCTCAAGGACGGTCAGCAGGTCGACGGCAGCGCGAAGATCCAGGCCGACTACGTCGACGCCCGGCAGCGCGAGCTCATCCAGATGCTGCGCGACAACCCGCCGACCAAGGGCTACACCGACAGTGTCCCGCGCACGAGCTGGGTCGTGAGCCTGCTCATCAACTTCCTGCCGATCCTCATCCTGGTCCTGCTGTTCCTCTTCTTCTTCAACCAGATGCAGGGCGGCGGCTCGCGCGTCATGCAGTTCGGCAAGTCCAAGGCCAAGCTCATCAGCAAGGACACCCCGAAGACCACATTCAAGGACGTCGCCGGCGCCGACGAGGCGGTCGAGGAACTCCAGGAGATCAAGGAGTTCCTCGAGAACCCCGCGAAGTTCCAGGCGATCGGAGCCAAGATCCCCAAGGGCGTCCTCCTGTACGGCCCTCCCGGCACGGGCAAGACGCTGCTGGCGCGCGCCGTCGCCGGTGAGGCGGGCGTCCCCTTCTACTCCATATCAGGCGCGGATTTCGTCGAGATGTTCGTCGGCGTCGGGGCCAGCCGGGTCCGTGACCTGTTCGAGCAGGCCAAGGCCAACGCGCCCGCGATCGTGTTCGTCGACGAGATCGACGCCGTCGGCCGCCACCGCGGCGCCGGCCTGGGTGGAGGTCACGATGAGCGCGAGCAGACCCTCAACCAGCTGCTGGTCGAGATGGACGGCTTCGACGTCAAGGGCGGGGTCATCCTGATCGCCGCGACCAACCGGCCCGACATCCTCGACCCCGCCCTGTTGCGTCCCGGGCGCTTCGACCGCCAGATCGCCGTCGAGCGACCCGACCTGCAGGGCAGGTTCCAGATCCTGCAGGTCCACGCCAAGGGCAAGCCACTGGCCGAGGGCATCGACCTCAAGTCGTTCGCCCGCCGTACGCCGGGCTTCACCGGCGCGGACCTCGCCAACGTCCTGAACGAGGCGGCCCTGCTGACCGCTCGCTCCGACGCCAAGCTCATCGACGCGCGAGCGCTGGACGAGGCCATCGACCGGGTGGTCGCCGGTCCGCAGAAGCGCACCCGAATCATGAGCGACAAGGAGAAGAAGATCACCGCGTACCACGAGGGCGGGCACGCCCTGGTCGCGGCGGCCCTTCCCAACAGCGACCCGGTCCACAAGATCACGATCCTGTCGCGCGGCCGTGCGCTCGGCTACACGATGGTCCTGCCGGAGGAGGACAAGTACTCCACCACCCGCAACGAGATGCTCGACCAGCTCGCCTACATGCTCGGCGGTCGGGCGGCGGAGGAGATCGTCTTCCACGATCCGACCACCGGCGCCGCCAACGACATCGAGAAGGCCACCAGCGTCGCGCGGGCCATGGTGACGCAGTACGGCATGACCGAGCGCATCGGGGCGATCAAGCTCGGGTCTGAGAACGCGGAGCCCTTCCTGGGCCGAGACATGGGCCACCAGCGTGACTACTCCGAGGAGGTCGCCGGCGTGGTCGACGAGGAGGTCAAGCGGCTCATCGAGGCGGCTCACGACGAGGCGTGGGAGATCCTCGTCGCCAACCGCGACATCCTCGACGAGCTCGTCCTCGAGCTGCTCGAGAAGGAGACGCTGGACAAGGCGCAGGTCGCGGGCATCTTCAGCGGCATCCGCAAGCGGCCGCCGCGCCCGGCCTGGACGGGATCGTCCAAGCGTGCGCCGCAGGCCGGTCCGGTCATGACTCCCAAGGAGCTCGCGTCGCCCAACGGGCAGGACAAGGAGCACAGCATGGGCATCGTCGGGCCGACCGACGTGCCCGACTCCCCGCTGCCCTCCGACGAGATCCCCGGTCGCCCGCTGGGGTTCGAGGACTGACCCGGTGGTCGGCACCTACGACCACGACGGTGTCGTCAGAGCCGTTCGTGACCTGCTCACGGCGGTGGGCGAGAACCCCGACCGCGACGGACTCCGAGAGACACCGGAGCGGGTGGCCCGCACCTACCGCGAGATATTCGCGGGCATGTGGCAGGAGGCCGATGACGTCCTCACGACGACGTTCGACCTCAGCCACGACGAGCTGGTGCTGCTCAAGGACATCGAGGTCCGCAGCATGTGCGAGCACCATCTGGTCCCGTTCGCCGGGGTCGCGCACGTTGGCTACATCCCCGGCCCGTCCGGCCGCATCACCGGGCTGTCCAAGCTGGCCCGGCTGGTCGACGTCTACGCGCGCCGCCCGCAGGTACAGGAGCGGATGACGACCCAGATCGCCGACTCGCTGATGGCCGGTCTCGAGCCACGCGGCGCGATCGTGGTCATCGAGTGCGAGCACCTGTGCATGTCGATGCGCGGCATCCGCAAACCCGGCGCGCGCACCGTGACCTCGGCGGTCCGAGGCCAGCTGCGCGACCCAACGACCCGGGCCGAGGCCATGAGCCTCATCGTCGCGCGGTGAGCCCCACCACCCGCCACCCCTTCGGCCTTCCGGACCACTTGTCCGGTCTTGGTCGCACCCTGGTCATGGGAGTCCTCAACGTCACCCCCGACTCGTTCTCCGACGGTGGCAGCTACCTGGACCCGGGCGCAGCTGTCGAGCACGGGCTGGTCATGTGCGAGGAGGGCGCGGACATCGTGGATGTCGGGGGGGAGTCGACCCGGCCCGGCGCCGGTCGGGTCGGGGTTGACGACGAGCTGAGCCGCGTCGTGCCGGTCGTGCGCGCGCTGTCCGGGGCGGGGGTCGTTGTGAGCATCGACACCATGCACGCCGAAGTGGCCGCGGCGGCACTCGACGCCGGAGCGTCCATCGTCAACGACGTGAGCGGCGGTCTCGCCGACGCCGACATGGCGGGCGTCGTGGCAGCCAGCGCCCGGCCGTACGTCGCCATGCACTGGCGCGGGCACAGCGCCGACATGGCCTCCCGTGCCGTCTACGCCGACGTGGTCTCGGAGGTCGTCTCCGAGCTCGGCGCGCGACTCGACGAGCTCACCGCGGCGGGTGTGCGGCTGGAGCAGATCGTTCTCGACCCTGGCATCGGCTTCGCCAAGGACGCCGGCCACAACTGGTCCCTCCTCGCGCACCTCGACGACCTGGAGGGGCTCGGCCGACCGTTGCTCGTCGGCGCCTCGCGCAAGAGCTTCCTCGGCCCCCTGCTGGCCGACGCCGACGGCGCCCCGCGGCCCGCCGAGGAACGCGACGCGGCGACGGCGGCAGTGTCGGCCCTGGTCTCGGCGCAGGACGTGTGGGCGGTGCGGGGGCAC
>JACCUZ010000364.1 GCA_013698395.1 Sporichthyaceae bacterium | reverse complement strand
GCCGCGGCGCTGGCCGTCGTACTTCTGGCGTGCCTACCGCTCCTGGCCGCCACCATCCGCCGGCAACGACGCAGCGAACGCGAGCTCGAGGAGAACCGTCGGCAGCTCGCGGAGACCGCGGAGCAGGCTGTCGAGGCCTCACGGCTCAAGTCGGAGTTCGTCGCGAACATGAGCCACGAGATCCGCACCCCTCTCAACGGCGTCCTTGGCATGACCGGCCTGCTCCTCGACACCCCTCTGACACCGCAGCAGCGCGACTATGCCGACACCGCTCGGCGCTCCGGCGAGGCCCTGCTCTCCGTCGTCAACGACGTGCTCGACTTCTCCAAGATCGAAGCGGGGAAGCTCGACCTCGAAGAACTGGACATGGACGTCCGCGCAGTCTCCGAGGACGTCGTCGAGCTGCTCGGTCCGCAGGCCGCAGGCAAGGGGGTGGAGTTGCTGGTGCTGGTGGGAGCCGAGGTGCCCGCGACGCTGCGCGGCGACCCGGGCCGGCTGCGGCAAGTGTTGCTCAACCTGGTCGGCAACGCGGTCAAGTTCACCGACGAGGGCGAGGTCGTGCTTCAGGTCACCGCCGAAGAACTCGCCGGCACGGCGGCGAAGGTCCGCTTCCAGGTCCACGACACCGGCCTGGGAATGACCGAGGCGACGATCAGGTCGCTGTTCCAGAGCTTCTCCCAGGCCGACGCCTCCACGACCCGGCGGTTCGGTGGCACTGGTCTAGGTCTGGCAATCGTCAAACAGCTCGTCGAGCTGATGGGCGGATCGCTCGGCGTCTCCAGCACTCCGGGAGAAGGCAGCGACTTCTGGTTCGTCCTCCCGCTCGGGCTCGGTGGGGGTGCGTCCTCCCCGCCGCCTCCCCCCACCACGTTGCAGGGGTTGTCCGTGCTCGTGGTGGACGACAACGCGACCAACCGGCTGATCCTGGAAGAGAGCCTGCGCTCGTGGGGGATGCGGCCGGCGAGCTTCCCCGACGCGTCCTCGGCCCTGGACGCCCTGCACCGAGCGGCAGCCGCCGGTGACCCGTTCGAGGTGGCCGTCCTCGACATGGTGATGCCCGGGGTCGACGGGTTGGAGCTGGCGCGCCGGATCCGCAACGAACCGAGAACCGCGTCCGTGCGCATAGTGCTGCTCACCTCCGCCAGCGTGCCCGGGGGTGCGACGCTTGCCCAGCAGTCCGGGATCGAACGTCTCCTGACCAAACCGGTCCGGCGCTCGGCCCTCTACGACGCGATCGCCTCCGTCGCCGGCCCCGGTTCCGATCAAGGGTTGCGGCAGCAGCCACCCGAACCGCCTCCTGCGGAGCGGCGGATGGAGGGCAGGCTCCTCGTCGTGGACGACGATGCCGTGAACCGGCAGGTCGCCCAGGAGATGGTCCGCCGGCTGGGGTACGTGGTCGACAGCGTGCCGAGCGGTGCGGAAGCGCTGCGGGTGGTGGCGGAACGCCACTACGACGGAGTGCTGATGGACTGCCAGATGCCGGGGATGGACGGGTACGAGACCACCATGGCTCTGCGCGAGCAGTTCGCCGACCGGCCGCGGTTGCCGATCATCGCGATGACCGCCAGCGCGATGAAGGGCGACCGCGAGAAGTGCCTCGCCGCGGGCATGGACGGGTACGTCACCAAGCCGCTGCGCGCCGCGGCGCTCACGGACGCCCTCACGACGTACGTCGGCGGCCTGCACCCGTCCGATCCCGCGGGACCCACCGGGGACGCGGCCGCCGAGGACATCACGCCGGCAGACCGCCCGGTGCTGGATCCGGACGTGCTCGACAACCTGCGTGAGGTCGAGGCTCCAGGCGGCCCTCCAGTGGTGGCCGACATTGTCTCGGACTTCCTCGACCAGATCCCGGTGGCCGTCGCCGACCTTCGTGCGGCGCTCGACCGGGAGGACGCCGAGGAGGTTGCGGCGATCGCGCACCGGTGCAAGGGCTCCAGCTCAAGCCTCGCTGCGGCTCGGCTGGCCGAGTTGTTCGCCACCCTGGAGGAGCACGCGCACGCAGGCGACCTCCCCTCGTGTCGAGGCGCCTTGGCCGGGGTTCCCGTCGAGCTCGAGCGGGCGGGAGCGGCCCTCCTCGCCGAGTTCAGCGCGGACGACGACTCTGCCGAGCACGCAGGCGTGTGATTTGCCCGTTTTGTGGGGTTTCCCTGGTCCGATCATCCGGTCAGGTATGACCGAACGGCCTATGCGGTCCGCGTCTGGTCATGGCGATACCAAATCCAGGTAAAGCCGTAAGGGACGGCGGACCAACTGGGTGGGAGCACTCCATGACGACAATGGCACTAGGCGCGCAGACGGTCAGTCGACGCGCCGGACTCCTGCTGATGGCAGGAGCACTTCTCCTCGGGGTGGTACCGTCACTCGCACCCGCGGGGGTTGCACTCGGCGAGACGGCGCAGGCAGCCGGTGCTCAGCTCCGGTCTGGGGCAGGTTCGACCGCCACCGACAAGATCGACCCGGCGGTGCTCCGCGTGCAGCGCGGGCCAGTCGACGTGATCGTCTCCGGAGCGCCGGGCCAGTCCTGGCAGCTGCGCAATGCGATCAAGCACAGCGGCGGCACCGTGGCAGGCTCCCTGCCGATGGTGAGCGGGTTCCGGGCCACGGTCCCGGCGCACCGTCTCGTCGACCTCGCCGGCTCGCCTGCGGTCACGGCCGTCACCAAGAACCGCGTCATGCGGTTCGAGGAGTTCAGCTACGACGAGACCACCACGGCCTCGAGCTTCGCCAGGGTGAGCGGCGCCCCGGCGCTGTGGCGTGATGGAAAGCTCGGTCAGGGGGTCGGCGTGGCCGTCCTCGACACCGGCGTCTCCCCGATGAACGACTTCGACGGGCGGCTGGTGCACGGCCCGGACCTCTCCGGTGAGGGCACGATCATCGACTCCTACGGCCACGGCACGGTCATGGCCGGCATCGTCGGGGGCAGCGGCGCGGACAGCGCCGGCAGAACGGGCGGTGCCTACACCGGCATCGCGCCGAAGTCCACGGTGGTCGCCGTCAAGGTGGCAGGCGCCAACGGCGTCACCGACGTCTCGACCGTTCTCCAAGGCCTGCACTGGGTCTCTGCGTACAAGGACCAGTTCAACATCCGGGTCGTGAACCTGTCCTGGGGCGTCGCCTCGACCCAGTCACCGACGATCGACCCGCTCAACTACGCGGTCGAGCGGTTGTGGCAGCAGGGCATTGTCGTCGTCGTGGCCGCCGGCAACGCCGGTGCCAAGCTCGGGACGACCCTCAAGCCGGCGGATGACCCGATGGTCATCTCCGTCGGGGCTTTCGACGACAAGCAGAACGTCGACCCCCTAGACGACTCGATTCCGGCATGGAGCTCACGCGGGCCGACGGCGGCCGGTCTGAGCAAGCCGGACCTGGTGGCGTCTGGCCGGACCTTGGTGGCCGCCCGGTCGTTCGGGTCCACGGTGGAGAAGGACAACCCCAAGGCCCTGATCTCGCCCAGCTACATCAAGGGCAGCGGGACCTCCGAGTCGGCCGCAGTCACGTCGGGCGCTGCAGCACTGCTACTG
>JACCUZ010000332.1 GCA_013698395.1 Sporichthyaceae bacterium | reverse complement strand
GTTCTTCTCAAGGTCCATCAGGCGACGTGCTCCTCATTGGGTTCGGGTGCGCGGAACAGTGCCGCGCGATAGATGACACTGATCACGAGCAGGTCGTACGCGACCCACACGATGTTGACCCCGGTGCCGATGGCGCTCTCGGCCGCACCGGTCCACAGCCTGACCATGCCGACCACGCACGCCAGCACCAAGACGACCGTCGCCGTCAGCTGCGGCCACACCAGGCGGAACGGGAAGCCGCCCTGCTCCTGGCGCGTCTTGGGGGTGACCGCGAAGCCCAGCGGGCGGTCGAGGAAGACGTTGGCGGCGGCGGTGGTGCAGGCGCGGATCCACAGCGGGAACAGCGCGAGACTGTACTGGTGGCCGCGCCACGTCTTGACGCCGTAGCCGACCACGAAGAACAGCAGCTGGTTGAGGACGACGTACGGCACGAACATCCGCAGGAACTCCAGGCCGTAGGCGTGGACCGGCAGGACGCCGAAGCACAGGTAGAACACCGGGGCGGCGAGGAACGCGATCGCTGCGAAGCCGGACAGGTAGCTCCACATCGTGGAGAAGTACATCAGCCGCTGGCCGACCGAGAGCCCCCGCTTGGTGAAGGGGTTCTCCTTCAACAGCACCTGGAGGGTGCCCTGTGCCCACCGCAGCCGCTGGGTGAGCATCGTGCGGAGGTCCTCGGGCGCGAGGCCGTTGGCGAGGTTCTCGTGGTGGTAGACCGACGCCCAGCCCAGGGAGTGCAAGCGCATGCAGGTGGCCATGTCCTCGGTGACCGAGATAGTGGCCATGGGCATCATGGGCTGCGCCTCGTCGGCACGGTCGACGTCGATCGCGCGGACCAGGGTCCGGACCGACTCGATGGCCCCGAGGGGCGACCACTCACGGTCGGAGAGACGACGTAGGGCCGCATCGTCCACGTCGAGGAGCCCGTCGTGGCCGCCGACGTGGACAGGGAGCCTGGAGAGTTCCTCGAGGTCGGCCCGCATCACCTCGAGGTCGTAGTCGACCACCGAGCGGCTGGCGTGCTCGACAGCCTTTTGGAAGCGGTAGGTGACCTCACCAACAGGTACGTCGTCGAATAGCTGCGCGCGAGCGGTGCGGGCGGCACCGCGCAGGGTCGTGATCGCTGCCACCGCGGCGGGGGAGTGCTGCCGAGCCTCGGTGAGGGCCCGGGCCAGGATGCGGTCGGCGGCCTTGAGGGCCACACCGACCTCCATCTGCACCTCCTGCACGAAGCCGACGATGCCGAGCTGCATGAGGGCCTCGCGGCGCAAGATGGCGTTCGAGCCGCAGAAGAAGGCGGCGTTCCAGCCGTCCTTGCCCTGCTGGATGGGTCCGTAGAAGAGCGGCGCCTGGCTGCCCAGCGGGTCGGAGTCGGTCACGTTGGTGAAGAACTGCGGCGTCTGCACCAACGCGACCCCAGGGTCGTTGAACCAGCCCAGGGTGTGGTCGAGGATCTCCGGCCTCGGGATCTGGTCGGCGTCCAGGATCAGCAGGAACTCGCCTTCGGTGGCGAAGAGTGCGTTGTTGAGGTTGCCGGCCTTGGCGTGCTTGGGCATGTCGGCCCAGTCGGGGTGGCGGGTGATGCAACCGATGCCGAGGCTCTCGGCCATGGCCGCCATCTCCGGGCGGTCGCCGTCGTCGAGAATCCACGTCTCGTGGGGGAAGCGGATCTGCTTCGCGGCCACGGCGGTAGCCGTGACCAGCCCGACGGGCTCGTTGTACGTCGTGATGAACACGTCGACAGTGGCCCCGGGGTCGGCTTCCGGGGCGGGACCGCGCTCCTTCATCCGCCACACGGTCGCTCCGAAGAGGAACGCGTCGATGAGGGCGTAGGTCTCCGCCAGCACGAGGGGTACGGCGATCCACCAGTGCTCCCAGTAGACAGAGAACGCCCACCGCCAGCCGACGTACATGGTGCCGAAGAGCAGTGTCAGCACCACTAGGATGCGGATGAGGGCCTTGCGCATCAGCTCGCGCGCCGCCGGATGACTACGGCGGTGATGTCGTCGTCGAGGGCCTTGCCGGCGCCGATGCCGGCGATTCGGGCTGTCATCTCCCGGGCGTCGCTCACGACAGAACTGAGCTCCACGCCCGCCTTGACGGCGGACCGGGCGTCGGGGAAGAGGTCGAGGATCCCATCGCTGACCACGAGCAGGGTGTCGCCCGGGGCGAGGTTCTCCTGGTGCACCTGGAAGGTCGAGCCTGTCACGGAGCCGAGGGGCAGGTCGCGCGAGACCAGCCGGCGCACGTTGCCCGACGCCTCGATGATGATCGCTAGCCCGTGACCTGCGTCGACGTACTGGAGGTCACCGGTGGCTGGCGTCAGGCGAGCGGTGAACATCGTCACGAAGCTGCCGGTGTCGTCGAGGTCGGCCTCCATGCTGCTCGACGTGCGGGCGACGCTGTCGGCCAGGGAGTTGTAGCGGGAGGAGCCTCGCATGACGGCGCGTACGCCGGCGGCGATGACGGCTGCCGTGATGCCCTTGCCCATGACGTCGGCCACGACGACCTGGATGATGTCGTCGTCGAGCACTTGCCAGTCGAAGTAGTCGCCGCCGACGTTGCGCGCCGGGACGCTCTGGCCGGAGATGTCGTAGCCCGGGACGATGATCTCGTGGCGGGGCACCAGTCGACGCTGCACCTCGCGTGCCTGCTCGTTGTCGACGTCATTGGCGAGCTCGCGCTCTACCCAGTCGGCGAGGTCGCGCAGCATGCGGGTCTCGAGGGCGTCGACGTCGCGGGGAGCACGGTCATAGATGCACAACGTGCCCACGACCTCGCCCGAGGGGGACCGGAGCGGCTCGCCCCCGTAGAAGCGGACGCGGGGGACACCGGTGACGTAGGGACTGCCAGCGAAGCGCGGGTCGGTGGTCATGTCCGGGATGACCAACTGCGCGCCCTCGTTGACCGTGTGGTCGCAGACTGTGCCAGCGCGGGGGTACTGCGTGAGAGGCAGGCCGACGGCGGCGATGGTGGTGAGGGTCGTGCTGTTGACCAGGTTGACGGCGACCATGGGCACCCCGAACAGCTGCCTGGCGAGCCGCACCACCCGGTCGAAGCGCTCCTCCGACTGCGGTTCTTCCGGCACGGGTTCGGCGAGCGGTGCGAGCCGCGGCGGCTCGTGCCTTGCGGAGCGGGTCATGGTGGTGCCTCCCGAGCAGTGGTTCCGCGAGCGTAACGCGGTCCGGCGTCCCCCACGGACGAACGACGAGACGTGGCACCGGTCACGCACCCACCTAGGCTGGCCGGATGCGGAAGCCAGGGCGGACCACCCGGTGGGTCGTGGCGGTGCTCGTCGT
>JACCUZ010000313.1 GCA_013698395.1 Sporichthyaceae bacterium | reverse complement strand
CCTTGCTGCAGGCCCGCCGGTAACCCCGGCCCCGCCGGGTGGGCTCAGCCGTCTCCGCGCGTTGACCACGTATACGTGGTCGTTGCCCGCTGCGCCAGGTGTCGACGCCTAGCGCAGCGTGCTCTCGCCTGCGGAAGCGGGGCCTCCGGCGGGCGTCCTACGCCGGGAGCGAACGGATGTGGTGCGGCGGATGTAACGGTGTAATCATCGTTGCATGAGCAGATCCGAAGAAGGGGCAGGGAACGCCCGGTCGGCAGATTCGGTCCGCGGCTGGTTCACCGGCCGGCTGCCGCAAGACTGGTTCACCGGGCCTGTCGAGGTCACCATCGACCGCGAGGAGATCACCGTCATCGGTCCGATCGCGCCGCCCGACGTCGCGGACGGCGCATCCGACGCCGAGCGGTCCGCAGCGGCGGACGGGCGGGTCAAGGCCTTCCGCGAGGACACCCGTGAGCGCCGGATGGCGATCGCCCGCGAGGCCGAGCACCGCTTCGACCGCAAGGTGTCCTGGGGGGTGTCGGTCGGTGGCGAGCGGTCACTGTTCACCCACCTCGCAGTCCCGGTGATGACCCGCCTGCGGCAGCCGGAACGGCTGGTCCTCGACACTCTTGTCGCCGCCGGCGTGGCGCGGTCACGGGCGGATGCGCTTGCTTGGTCGGTTCGGCTGGTCGGCAAGCACGCCGAGGAATGGCTGGGCGAGCTGCGCTCGGCCATGGAGAACGTCGAGCGGGTCCGCGCTCAGGGGCCGGAAGGCCAGAAGTAGCGGCGACGGCCGCTACGCCGTGTACGTCGTCAGCGAGACGGCGATGTAGTGCACCACGTAGGCCCCAAGAGTCAGGGCGTGAAACACCTCGTGGAAGCCGAACCACCGAGGTGAGGGGTTGGGCCGCTTGAGCGCGTAAACCACGCCCCCGAGGCTGTAGAGCAAGCCACCGATGGCGAGCAGGGTCACCACCGCCATGCCGCCGGTCTCCGCGAGGTCTGGGACGTAGAACACCGCGATCCACCCCAGGCCGATGTAGACCGGGGTGTAGAGCCAGCGGGGCGCGCCCACCCACAGGACTCGGAAGGCGATCCCGGCCAACGCCGCCGACCAGACGATCCACAGCAGCAGCGTCCCGCCGTGCTGGCTGAGCAGGATCACGCTGAACGGCGTGTAGGTGCCGGCGATGATGAGGAAGATGTTGGAGTGGTCGAGGCGCTTTAGCCGCTTCTCGGCCGGCGGGGACCAGTTACCCCGGTGGTATATCGCGCTGACGCCGAAGAGCAGCGCCGCACTCGCCGCGTAGACCGCCGTCGCGACAGTGTCTCTGGTCCCGTCAGCGAGAACCACGAGAACCGTGCCCGCCACCACCGCCAGGGGAAAGGTGCCCGCATGCAGCCAGCCTCGAAGACGCGGCTTCACCGCGCGGGCAACATCCTCGACCATTCCTGACGCGGAGTGGACGAATTTGGCCTGAGGTGAGTCTGCGGAGGGGGCTGGCTCGTCCACGCGCGAATCGTAATCTACGCGTCCGTAAGTCACCTCGAGGTTTGGTCAGATTTCGGAGACCTCGGCAGGACGCCAGTCGTGCGGCGGCTCACAGGTCGCAGCGGGCTACGCTGACCCCTCGTGCGCGACCTGCTGTACGGCTTCTACGCCCGGCGTGTCGCGTCCTCGATCGACCCCCAGCAGATCCCGCGACACGTCGGCGTAATCCTGGACGGCAACAGGCGCTGGGCCAAGGCCTCCGGTGCGCCCAAGACACGTGGCTGGCGCGCCGGCGCGGACAAGGTCGCGGAGCTGCTCGGCTGGTGTGACGAGGTCGGCGTCGAGGTAGTGACGCTGTGGCTGCTCTCCACCGACAATCTCAACCGGCCCGCGTCGGAGCTGACCCCGCTGCTGCGCATCATCGAGTCGCTGGTCGACGACATCGCCGCGACCGGCTCCTGGCGGGTGCACCCGGTCGGTGCGCTGGACCTGCTCCCGGACGAGACCGCTCGTTCGCTCAAGGACGCTGCCGCGCGTACGGCGGACGTGGACGGCCTGCACGTCAACGTCGCAGTCGGATACGGCGGGCGGCGCGAGATTGCCGACGCCGTGCGATCGCTTCTCCAGGAGCACGCCTCGAAGGGCACGAGCATCGAGGACCTGGCTGCGGTGCTCGACGTCGAGCACATCGCCGAGCACCTCTACACCAAGGGCCAGCCCGACCCGGACCTTGTCATCCGCACCTCTGGCGAACAACGGCTCTCCGGCTTCCTGCTGTGGCAGAGCGCACACTCGGAGTTCTACTTCTGTGAGGCTTTCTGGCCGGACTTCCGCAAGGTCGATTTCCTCAGGGCAATCCGCTCGTACGCCGCCCGGGGCCGCCGGTTCGGCGAGTGACCGCTGGGTGAATCCACCGCGTGTCGGGAGGGCTTGACGCGCCGCCCGGCGTAGCGTCCGGATGCAGCGGCTGGTACCCACGCCAGCCGGTAAGGGGAACCCTTCGTGGCTGTAGTTCGCCCGCGCACCTTCGTTCTCGACACCAGCGTGCTGCTGGCCGATCCACTTGCCCTGTTGCGCTTCGACGAGCACGAGGTCGTGCTGCCGGTCGTCGTGATCACCGAGCTGGAGGCGAAACGGGCGCATCCGGAGCTCGGGTACTTCGCCCGGCAGGCGCTGCGACTGCTCGACGACCTCCGGATGCAGCACGGCCGGCTCGACGAGGCGCTGCCTGTGGGCGATCGCGGGGGGACGGTCCGGGTCGAGCTCAACCACACCGACCCCACGGTGCTGCCGCCGGGCTTCCGGCTGACCGGGCAGGGCAACGACAACGACGCCCGGATCCTCGCGGTGGCCCGCAACCTCACCGCTGACGGCGCGGACGTGACCCTGGTCA
Source organism: Sporichthyaceae bacterium (assembly GCA_013698395.1). GTDB lineage: Bacteria > Actinomycetota > Actinomycetes > JACCUZ01 > JACCUZ01 > JACCUZ01. Next base: position 17,821 of record JACCUZ010000313.1, on the reverse strand, counting down.
GCAAGGACCTGCCCATGCGGGTGAAGGCGTCGGCGGTCGGCCTGGTCGCGGAGGAGTACCGGGGGAAGGCGGTCGTGGAGTCCGGCTTCACCGGCATGGCCGAGGTCGTGGTGCCCGGGGAGCTGGTGAACCTGCTCTACGACGCCGAGCGCGTCGACCTCCCCGAGGCGCGGGAGCTGCCCTGCCACACCGGGCTGGTGCTGGTGTCCGACCGGGGAAGTGCGTTGGGCCGGGTGACACCGGAGAAGCAGGTCAGGCTCGTACGCGGTGACCGCGACGCCTTCGGGTTGCACGGCCGCAGCGCCGAGCAGCGCATCGCGCTCGACATCCTGCTCGATCCCGACGTGGGCATCGTGTCGCTCGGCGGCCGTGCCGGCACGGGCAAGTCGGCGCTCGCGCTCTGTGCCGGGCTCGAGGCGGTCATGGAGCGGCGGCAGCACCGCAAGGTCGTGGTGTTCCGGCCGCTGTACGCCGTCGGCGGCCAGGACCTCGGCTACCTTCCGGGCAGCGAGTCGGAGAAGATGAATCCCTGGGCCCAGGCCGTGTTCGACACCCTCGGCGCTCTGGTCACCATTGATGTGGTCGACGAGATCCTGGACCGCGGCATGCTCGAGGTCCTGCCGCTGACCCACATCCGCGGCCGCTCACTGCACGACGCGTTCGTCATCGTCGACGAGGCGCAGTCCCTCGAGCGCAACGTGCTGCTGACCGTGCTCTCCCGGGTCGGTCAGGGCTCCCGCGTGGTCCTCACCCACGACGTCGCACAGCGGGACAACCTCCGCGTCGGCCGACACGACGGCGTGGCCGCGGTCATCGAGGCGCTCAAGGGACATCCCCTGTTCGCGCACGTGACGCTGACCAGATCCGAGCGTTCCCCGATCGCCGCCCTGGTCACCGAGCTGCTCGAGGACCTGCCGGTCTGAGCCCGGGCGGTCACCCACCTCGCCTCGGTGATCACGAAGTTCCGACCCTCGTACGCGGTTACGACCTTTCGTGATCATGAACGGCCCGCGATCCGAACGGGACCCCGGATGTGAGCGAAGACACGCTCTCTGGGCTGGCGTCACGAGGTGGGTATCGGGCATGGTCGTACGGCAAGGCCGCCGCGGCGTGTCACGTTGGTGACGACTCGCGGCCAGCGCCCGAGCCCGGTGGACGTATCTCAGCCTGGTGGACGCCTCCACTGTCTCTCTGACCGGCGCCACGTGGAGGCTCAGGCCCCTGGGTGCCATAGATCGGGTGACATAAGCCGGTTGCCGATGCTGTTTGGCCAACGTTCTCGGAAGGACTTGACGTGAAGCACCGGATCACGATCCGGGGGACCGCGGTGGCCGCCGGCGTGCTGGCCGCCACCGGGGCCATGACCGCGGGTATCACGGGCGGTACGGTCCTCAGCAGCGCTGCCGCACCCGCTGTCGCCCGCACCGGTCACGTCGGCGAAGGAGCTGCGGTTTCTCGACGCGGGCCCGAGGCCGGTGCGAAGCAGGCTCTCATCAGACGGCGTCAGGGTCAGCACGCGGCGCGGGCGGCGCGTGGGGACCGTGACCGGGCAACCCGGTCGGGTTCGCGGACGACGTCCGTCGGCGACGACGCACGCGCAATCGCTGCTCGGGTCGCGGCCGAGCGCTACGGCTGGGGCAGCGCGCAGGTCGCCTGCCTGGACTCGCTCTGGACGCGCGAGTCGGGGTGGCGCGTCCATGCCAGCAACTCGAGGACCGGTGCCTACGGAATCCCGCAGGCGGTGCCGGGGTCGAAGATGAGCGCCTATGGTGCGGACTGGCGGACCAACCCCGTCACCCAGATCCAGTGGGGGCTCGGCTACATCCGCGAGGTCTACCGCACGCCGTGCGACGCCCGGAGTGCTTTCCAGGCCAAGGGTTGGTACTGAGGCAGGTCAGGGACGGGTCATGCGTAGTACGTCGAGAGCCGTGTCCAACTCCTCCTCGGTGAGAGCCCCCCGGTCGACGTACCCCTGCTCCAGCACCACCTCGCGAATCGTCTTGCGCTCCGCGAGCGACTGCTTCGCCACCTTCGCGGCGGCCTCGTAGCCGATGTAGCGGTTCAGTGGAGTGACGACAGCCGGCGAGGACTCGGCGTACTCCCGGCAGCGGTCGGCGTCTGCGGTGATGCCGTCGATGCAACGATCCGCGAAGAGGCGAGACACGTTGGCGAGCAGACGGATGGACTCCAGCGTGTTTCGCGCGAGCATCGGCAGCATGACGTTGAGCTCGAACGACCCGGAGGCCCCCCCGAAGGCGATCGCGGCGTCGTTGCCGATCACCTGCGCACACACCATGCACACCGCTTCCGGGATGACCGGGTTCACCTTGCCCGGCATGATGGAGGACCCGGGCTGCAGGTCGGGCAGGTGGATCTCGGCAAGACCCGTGCGTGGGCCCGACGACATCCAGCGCAGGTCGTTGGCCACCTTGACCAGTGACACGGCGATGGTGCGCAACTGGCCTGACAGCTCCACCAGCGCGTCCCGAGCGCCCTGTGCCTCGAAGTGGTTGCGCGCCTCCGTCAACGGCAGCCCGGTCGCAGACGCGATCTCGGCGATAACTGCGGCCGAGAACCCAGCGGGGGTGTTGATGCCGGTCCCGACCGCCGTCCCCCCGAGGGGAAGCTCCGCCACCCGCGGGAGGGACGCCTCCAGCCGCTCCACGCCGAGTCGCACCTGCGCCGCATAGCCCCCGAACTCCTGTCCGAGGGTGACCGGCGTGGCGTCCATCAGATGTGTGCGCCCGGACTTCACCACCGTGGCGAACTCCGACTCCTTGCCCGAGAGCGACTGCTCCAGGTGCTGCAGCGCGGGCACCAGGTCGCGTACCACTGCCGCAGTCGCCGCGACGTGGATCGAGGAAGGGAAGACGTCGTTCGACGACTGCGACGCGTTGACATGGTCGTTGGGGTGGACGTCGCGGCCCAGCCGTTCGGTGGCCAAGGTCGCGATCACCTCGTTGGCGTTCATGTTGCTCGACGTGCCGGACCCTGTCTGGAAGACGTCGATGGGGAAGTGTTCGTCCCAATCACCACGCGCCACCTCGTCGGCGGCGGACTGGATCGCGTCGGCCACGTCAGCGTCCAGCACCCCGAGGGACGCGTTCACCTTCGCGGCCGCGGCCTTGATGCGAGCCAGCGCCTCGATGTGCGACCGCTCGATTCGCGCGCCGCTGATGGGAAAGTTCTCGACCGCCCGCTGGGTCTGCGCTCGCCACCTCGCTGTGCGGGGGACACGGACTTCGCCCATCGAGTCGTGCTCGATCCGCACGTCGCCGTCCTGCCTGATGTCATCGCTCATGGTCCAGTCCTACCCCACAGCCCCGCCGCCTACGTCGACGGTCGGCGTGTGAGAGTGAGGTCATGGCGATGATTCGAGCAGCAGCGGCGGTCGGTCTCGCGGGATTCACCTACAGGGCGGTCGTACGTGGGCAGTTGACCGTGGACCTCGGCCTGGGCCGGCGTACCCGGACTCTGGCCTGCGACCCGGTGCACATTGACGCGCCGCGCGAGACCGTGTTCGACGTCATCGCGTCTCCCTACCTCGGGCGTACGCCGCGCGCCATGGCCGGCAAACTCGAGGTGCTCGAACGCGCCAGCGACATGGTGCTGGCTGCCCACCACACGCCGGTGCGCGGTGGTCTTGTCGCGACCACCGTCGAGACAGTGCGGTTCGAACGGCCGGACCGCGTTCACTTCCGGCTGCTCCGCGGGCCGGTCCCCCACGTGCTCGAGACGTTCCAGCTGACCGACGAGCACGGCGGAACCCGTCTCACCTACACCGGGGAGATGGGCAACGATTTTGGACGGGTCGGCTCCTGGTGGGCACGCCAGGTCGCCGGTCCTTGGGAAGCCGCGGTGCGCTTCTCGTTCGCGCAGATCAAGGACGAGGCCGAGCGACAGTCGGGTAGCGCTCGCTGACCTGACTAGCAGCCGCGCAACCAGCCCAGCACGTCGAGAGCGTGTCGGTCCGGCGGGAAGACGGGGTACCACACGTGGCTGATCCGGCCGTCGTCGATGACCATGGTGAGCCGCTTGAGCAGCACCTGACCACCGGCCTCGAACGTAGGGAGTCGCAGGGCGGTAGTCAGGCGTAGATCGGCATCGGACAGCAGCGGGTACGCCAAGCGCAGCCGGGTTGCGGCCTCCGCCTGGTACTCCGGGTCCTGTGTCGACAGCCCTAGCACCCGGCTTCCCGTGGCGGCGATGTCGGAGTGCAGGTCTCGAAAACTGCACACTTCCGGGGTGCACCCCCGGGCACCAGGAATCTCGTCCCAGTCCGCCACGAGCGGGTCCTCGCCGGGGACTCCTGTGCGCGGGTACGCGAAGAGCACGCCGCGACCGGGCAGGCCGGACAAGTCCACCACTGACCCGTCCGTGGCCTGGAGTGGGACCGACGGGACAACTGAACCAGCCAGGTGGTCGGCGGCACCGTCGTTGACCGGCAGGGGCAGGTCAGCCGGCAACGACATCGGGTCATGCGCCATCAGCGTCACCCGCCCGTCGGGAGCCCGTCGAAGTTCACGGTGGCATAGGCCCGAAGCTTGTCCAGACTGTGCTCGCTCTCGATAAGTCGGATGGTGCCGCTTCGTGAGCGCATCACGATCGAATGCGTGCGGACCGAACCGGCCGAGTAGCGCACGCCGCGGAGGAGCTCGCCGTCGGTGATACCAGTGGCCACGAAGAACACATCCTCGCCCGTGACCAGCTCGTCGGTCACGAGTACTCGCGAGAGGTCATGCCCCGCGTCGAGAGCCTTCTGTCGCTCGTCGTCGTCCTTGGGCCAGAGCCTTCCCTGGATCACGCCGCCCAACGTCTTGATCGCGCACGCAGCGATGATGCCTTCCGGAGTGCCGCCGATTCCGACGAGGAGATCGATGCCGGTGCCGTCTCGGGCGGCCATGATGGCGCCGGCCACGTCTCCGTCGGTGATGAACTTGATGCGCGCCCCGGTGGCGCGGATCTCCTCGACCATGGCCTCGTGCCGAGGACGGTCGAGGATCACCACGGTCACGTCGGACGGTGACTCCTTCTTCGCCCGGGCCACCCGCCGCACGTTCTCGGCCACGGGCAGGCGGATGTCGACGACCGCCGCCGCGTCCGCTCCCGTGGCCAGCTTTTCCATGTAGAACACGGCGGAGGGGTCGAACATCGAGCCGCGCGGCGAGACAGCCATCACCGAAAGCGCATTGCCCATGCCGAGGGCGGTGAGACGGGTCCCGTCGATCGGGTCGACGGCAACGTCGCACTCGGGACCCTGGCCGTCGCCGACCCGTTCACCGTTGAACAGCATGGGCGCCTCGTCCTTCTCGCCCTCACCGATGACGACGACCCCGCTCATGCTGACCGTGTGGATGAGCTGACGCATGGCGTTCACCGCTGCGGCGTCCGCGCCGTTCTTGTCGCCCCGTCCCACCCAGCGTCCCGCTGCCATGGCGGCCGCCTCCGTGACCCGCACCAGCTCGAGCGCGAGGTTGCGGGAAGGCGCTTCGGGAGCCGCAGGGAGTCCGGTTCTGCTGCCGCTCATGTCTGGCTCCTTCGGCTGCGCTCAGGTAGTTCTGTCGGCGATCGTAGTCCGCCGGCCCGCCACCCATAGAGCCGCACATGCGTCTTGTAGGGCCTCTTGTAGGCCCATATGCGGCTAGTATGCCCGTCCATGACCGTGTTTCGGATCGGAGAGGCCGCCGACCTGTTGGGAGTCAGTGCCGACACACTGCGACGCTGGGCCGACGCGGGAAAGGTGGAGACGGTCCCGCTGCCCAACGGTCGGCAAGGGGTCGAGGGGACGGTGCTCGCCGGACTGATCCGGGGAGCAGGTGAGCCGGCTTCGCCTACGGCGCCGGTCAAGCAATCGGCCCGGAACCGGTTCCTCGGCATCGTCACCAAGGTCACGCGGGACACGGTGATGGCTCAGGTGGAGATGCAGGCCGGTCCGTTCCGGGTGGTTTCCCTCATGAGCCGGGAGGCCGCCGACGACCTTCAACTGGAGCCGGGCATGCTCGCGGTCGCCGCGGTGAAGTCGACCAACGTGGTCATCGAGGTCCCTGAAGGACGCGCGTGACACGCGTCGTCCTGCTGGGTACCGCGCTTGTTCTGCTGCTCAGTGGCGGGATCAGCTGTGGTGGAGGACCATCCGATAGTTCGAGGCCAGGCTCGTCCGCCAACTCCTCGGTTTTGAGCGGCACGGTCACCGTGCTGGCCGCTGCATCACTAACCGAGACATTCATGGCGCTGGGTGAGCACTTCCAGCGCGAACACCCCGCGACCCGACTGCAGTTCTCCTTCGCCGCCAGCTCGGAGCTCGCGAGCCAGATCGTCAACGGTGCGCCGGCGGATGTGTTCGCCGCCGCCAGCAGCTCCACGATGCACCAGGTTGTCGTGGCCGGCGCCGTCGCCGGAAAGCCGGCGGTGTTCGCCCGGAACCGGTTACAGATCGCCGTCCCCGTGGACAACCCGGGTGACGTCACACGGCTCGCCGACTTCGCCCGTCGAGAGCTCGCGATCGCCCTGTGCGCCCCGGAGGTGCCGTGTGGTGCGGCCGCGGTCCGCGCGCTGGAAAGCGCAGGCATCATCCCCTCGGTGGACACCCTTGAGCCAGATGTGAAGTCGGCGCTGACCAAGGTGGAGCTCGGCGAGGTGGACGCCGCCCTTGTCTACCGCACCGACGTCCAGGCGGCAGGCGGCCGAGTCACGGGGATCGACTTCCCGCAAGCCGTCGAGGCCGTCAACAACTACCCCATCGCGGTGCTCGCCGACGCGCCCAACCCGGCGGCCGGCCGAGCGTTCGTCGCCCTCGTGACGTCCTCTGCCGGGCGCCGGCTGCTTGCTGATGCAGGCTTCCAGCAGCCGTGAGCCGCGAACCGGAGCGGTCCGCCGGCCTGCCGGCCGCGCTAGTGCCGCTGGCGGGGTTAGCGCTGGCGTTCCTGCTTCTGCCGGTGCTCGGCTTGGTGGTGCGTGCCCCCTGGCGGAGCATGCCGGAGGTGCTCTCGCGACCCGATGTCGCCGATGCCCTGCGGCTTTCGTTGCTGTGCGCCAGTCTGGCCTCGGTCGTCTGCGTCGTGCTCGGCGTGCCACTCGCGTGGCTGTTGGCGCGGGCCACCTTCCGCGGCCGTTCGCTGCTTCGGGCGCTCGTGACGGTGCCGCTGGTTCTGCCCCCAGTCGTGGGCGGCGTCGCGCTGTTCACGGCGCTCGGGCGCACCGGGATCGTCGGCCGATGGCTGGACCAGTGGTTCGGCATCACCCTGCCATTCACCACAGCGGGGGTTGTGGTCGCCGAGGCCTTCGTCGCGATGCCGTTCCTTGTCATCTCCGTCGAGGGGGCCCTGCGAGGCGTCGACCGGCGGTTCGAGGACGCGGCAGCCACGCTGGGGGCGACGCGCTGGTACACCTTCCGCCGGGTCACCCTCCCGATCGTCGCTCCGGGGGTGGTGGCCGGCGCTGTCCTTAGTTGGGCTCGCGCACTCGGAGAGTTCGGCGCCACCATCACGTTCGCCGGGAACTTTCCCGGCACGACACGCACCATGCCGGTGGAGGTCTACCTCGCCCTCCAGCGAGACCCCGCGGCGGCAATCGCCCTGTCACTGGTGCTGTTGGTGGTCTCTGTCGGCGTGCTGGCTGTCCTGCGTGAAAGGTGGCTGGGGTCACGTGTCTGAGGACGCGGCTCCGAACGGCGCTTCGCTCGAGGCTGACTTGTACGTGCGGCGTGGGTCATTCGCCCTGACGATGCGGTTCGGCGTCGCTGCCGGTGAGGTAGTGGCCATTCTCGGGCCCAACGGAGCGGGAAAGTCGACAGCGCTGAGGGCGCTGGCCGGCCTGCTGCCCCTCCATCGCGGTCACGTCCGCCTGGACGGTGCGGTGCTCGACGACGCGGCCGCCGGTGTCCGCCTGCCCCCGGAACGGCGACCGGTCGGGCTTGTCTTCCAGGACTACCTGCTGTTCCCCCACCTGTCGGCCCGCGAGAACGTCGCGTTCGGGCTCCGGGCGCGCGGCGTCGGTCGTGCCGCAGCCGGCGCCCGAGCGGACGTGGCCCTGGCTGGGGTCGGACTGGCGGACGTCGGCGACCGCAAGCCGCGCCAGTTGTCCGGCGGGGAGGCGCAGCGGGTGGCCCTGGCCAGGGTGCTGGTAACCGAGCCCCGGCTGGTGCTTCTCGACGAGCCGTTGGCGGCGCTCGACGCCGGCAGCCGGTTGCAGGTGCGCGCCGACCTGCGTCGGCAGCTCGCCGGGTTCGGCGGGGCGACTGTGCTCGTGACCCATGACGCCCTCGACGCCTTCGTCCTGGCAGACCGGCTCGTCGTGCTGGAGGAGGGGGCGGTTGTCCAAGCAGGTACGCCGACGGAGGTGGCGCGCCGGCCCCGCACGGACTACGTCGCCAGGCTGGTGGGCCTGAACCTCTACCGAGGGGTGGCCCACGGCACCTCGGTGACCCTGGATACCGGCGCCGTCGTGGCGAGCGCGCACCATGCCACGGGACGGGTGCTCGTCGCCTTTCCACCTGCGGCGGTCACCGTGCATCGTGAGCAGCCACACGGCAGCGCACGTAACGCGTGGCCGGTAACAGTGGTGCGGCAGGAGCAACACGCCGACACGGTCCGGGTCTGGCTGACCGGCCCCCTCGACGTCGCAGCAGACCTCACGCCGCTCTCGGTAGGGGAACTGCGGCTCGAACCGGGCGCCGAGGTATGGGCCGCGGTCAAGGCGATGGAGACCATGGTCTACCCAAGCTGAGCGATGCGCCCGCGCGCGAATCGTCGTACCGTTGCCAGGCATGAGCGGGGAGCCACCGGTCCGCCTATTGACCCCGGCATTCGTGGCGCTCACTCTCTCCGACCTTGCCTATTTCGCGGCCACCGGCGTGTTGATCGTCGTCACGCCCTTGTTCGCCACCGGTCCATTGGGTTCCGGGGAGGCCGGTGTCGGAGTCGCGATGGGCTCGTTCAGTGTCACGACGCTTCTGCTGCGCCCGCTGGCCGGACGATGGACGGATCGCCGCGGTCGTCGCCTGCTGTTCGTGGGCGGAGCGATCGCGTTCACCGTCGTGGTCCTGGGCCACTACCTCGTCACCGGGCTGGCCGGGCTGGTCGTTGTCCGGCTGCTCCTCGGTGTGGCAGAGGCGCTGTTCTTCGTCGCGGGATTCGCCGCCCTGGCGGACTTGGCGCCTCCCGGGCGTGCGGGCGAGGCACTGAGCCTGAACTCCTTGGCGCTGTACCTGGGCGTTGCGCTCGGGTCGGTGCTCGGTCAAGTGCTGCTTCGCTGGGGCGGGTTCGACCTGGCGTGGGCTGGGGCGGTGGCCCTCGGGGCGCTGGCGATCCTGTTGGCCGCCCGGGTTCCGGAGACGCGCCCTTCCGTCACCCCGGACCTGCCGCCGGCCCCGCTTCTCCACCCTGCCGCGCTTGTCCCGGGGCTCGGTCTGTTCACCGGTGTTGCGGCGATGGCCGGTTTCCTCGCCTTCGCCGTCCTGCTGGCGCGATCGCTGGGAATCGAGGCCTGGAGTCTGGTCCTGTTGGTATTCGGAGCCACTGTCGTGGTCTGCCGGATCATGTTCGCGAAGCTGCCGGACCGGGTGGCTGCACACGGTCTGGCCGGGCTGGCGCTGGCCGCCGTCGCGGCTGGCCTCGTGGTCGCTGGGGCCGCGCAGCGCCCGGGCGTTCTCATCATCGGCACCGTGGTCATGGCCGTTGGCGTCGCGTTCCTTACCCCGGCTATCTTCACCGCCGTATTCACCGCTGTTCCTGCATCCGAAAGAGGCAGTGCGGCGGCGACCACGAGCATCTTCATCGACCTCGGGCTCAGCGGGGGGCCCATGGTGCTGGGCATCATCGCCGCCTTGACCAGCATTCCCGTCGCCCTCCTTATCCTCGCCGGACTGCCGGTAGCTGGCAGCTCCCTGCTCATGGTCACCAACTTCCGCAGAACAGCAGGCACCTGAGTCGGCCCGCCGTCGTTTGTCGCATGTCAGGGAGAATCCCCCGGTGGACCCTCAGCCCGACCCGGCGTCGACGCCTGCCCCAGCGCCGCCGGACCGTTTCCGCCGCCGGCGGACGACCGGCGACATGGTGGGCTCGTTGTCCGTGGTCCTGGTCTTCGTCGGTGTTCTCGTCGCACTCAACGTGGTGCAGCAGCCGGATCCCGTCGTCCGGGATGTGCAATACCCGGCGGCGTTGGTCAACGCCCAGCCTGGCGTCGACTACGACCTGGTCGGACCTGACCCGCTGCCTCGCGGTTGGCGCGTCACCAGCGCCCGGACCGGCCAGGACAGTGGTGCTGTGACCTGGCACCTCGGGATGGTGACTGCCGGGGGGAAGTATGCGGCTGTTGAGCAGACCGACGGACCACGCAAGGATCTGGCCCGGCAGCACGTCGACGGGGCGGCCAAGGCTGGCAGTGCCCGGATCGGCCAACTGGTCTGGCAGCGGCTGAAAGGTGGTGACCCCGAGCCCCGAGCGCTGGTCCGGACCAGCGGGCCGGTAACCACCATGGTGGCCGGTAACGCGTCATGGGCGGAGCTGCGCCGGCTGGCCGCATCACTCAGGTGATCGACCGGCGTCGTCGCCGGCCAGTGCGGCGTCCAGCCGGGCGCGGGCGCCGTCGAGCCACTGCTGGCACAGCGCGGCCAGTGCCTCGCCGCGCTCCCACAGAGCCAGTGACCCCTCCAGGCTCACCCCGCCCGTCTCCAGCCGGCGCACGACGTCCATGAGCTCCTCGCGGGCTTGCTCGTATGTTCCGGGGAGATCGGGTGAAGGCTGGGCGTCGGACACGGCGGTCACCTTACGACTGCTCGTCGGGCCCAACCTGCACGGCGAGAGTTCCTTCCGCGAGGCGCGCCCTCAGCCGGTCGCCAGGTGAGACGTCAGCTGCCCGACGTACCACCTCACCGTCCCTTCGCTGCAGCACCGCGTATCCCCGCTGCAGCGTCGCGGCGGGGGAGAGGGAGGTGACGCGAGCCAACGTGTGGGCGATGTCGTCGGCTGCCCGGTCGAGCTTTCCCGCGAGTACCCGGCGGGCGCGCTCACGAAGAGCGAGCACCTCATCGACCCTGGGTTCGAGCATGGAGCGCGGGTCGGCGAGACAAGGTCGGGAGCGCAGCGAGCGCAGGGTCGCTGACTCACGGTCGAGCAGAGTGCGGACGGCTGCGCGACTACGCCGGCGGAGATGAGCGACCCGTTCGGATTCCTCCACGACGTCGGGAACCACTCGCTTCGCCGCGTCGGTCGGTGTGGAGGCGCGGACATCGGCCACGAGGTCGAGCAGCGGGGTGTCCGCCTCGTGCCCTATCGCGCTGACCACGGGTGTTCGGCAGGCAGCGACCGCGCGCACCATCGCCTCGTTGGAGAAGGGCAACAGATCTTCGAGCGACCCCCCACCGCGCGTCACCACGATCACGTCGACCTCGGAGTCGATGTCGAGCCGAGCGATCGCAGCGTTGACCTCGACCACCGCGGCCGGGCCTTGGACCGCGACCTCCTCGACCCGGAACCGCACGGCCGGCCAACGCCGCCGGCCGTTCTCGAGGACGTCCTTCTCGGCAGCCGACGCACGGCCGCACACGACACCGACGACGCGCGGGAGGAAGGGGAGCGGGAGCTTGCGCTCTGCGGTGAACAGCCCTTCGGCGGTGAGCACCCGGCGCAGGTGCTCCAGCTGGGCGAGCAGCTCACCGACCCCGACCTGGCGGATCTGGTCGGCGGCCAAGGACAGGGTGCCCCGCGCGGGATAGAGCTGTGGCTTGGCGTGCACGACGACATGGGCTCCATCGGCGAGGCCGGCCGCGGGGCCGTCGAGCAGTGCCACCGAGCAGGTGACCGACAGAGACATGTCCGCGCTGGGATCACGAAGCGTGAGGAAGGCCGTACGTTGACCTGGCCGGCGGGTGATCTGGGCCACCTGTCCCTCGACCCAGATGAAGCCGAGGCGGCCGATGTACTCCGTCATCAGCTGGGCGACACGGCGCACAGGAACCGGCTGCTCGGCCGAAGTCTCCAGTCGCATGGGTTGCAACTTACGATGGGCCAATGCCTGACGTTGCCGACCTGCCTGCCAAGCGTGTCCTGCTGGCCGCCCCGCGCGGCTACTGCGCTGGTGTCGACCGGGCCGTCGTCGCCGTCGAGCAGGCACTGGAGACCTACGGCGCGCCCGTCTATGTGCGCAAGCAGATCGTCCACAACAAGCACGTCGTCGAGACGCTCCAGCAGCGCGGAGCGGTCTTCGTCGAGGAGAACGACGAGGTTCCCGAGGGGGAGACCGTCGTCTTCTCCGCACACGGGGTGGCGCCGGTGGTCCACGAGCAGGCCGCCCGGCGCCAGCTCAGGACGATCGACGCCACCTGCCCGCTGGTGACGAAGGTCCACCACGAGGCCCGCCGCTTCGCCTCCGAGGACTTCGACATCCTGCTCATCGGTCATGAAGGGCACGAAGAGGTGGTGGGGACCACGGGTGAGGCACCGGAGCACATCCACCTCGTTGACGGTCCCGCGGGAGTGGACAGTGTCGTCGTACGAGACCCGTCGAAGGTGGCCTGGCTGTCGCAGACCACGCTGTCGGTCGATGAGACGTTGGAGACGGTTCGGCGGCTCCGTGAGCGGTTCCCCGCCCTTATCGACCCGCCGAGCGACGCCATCTGCTACGCGACGCAGAACCGCCAGCTGGCGGTCAAGGACATCGCCGCACGAAGCGACCTGGTCATCGTCGTGGGTTCGACGAACTCGTCCAACTCCGTACGGTTGGTCGAAGTGGCCCTCGAGTGCGGAGCGCGGGCGAGCAAGCTCGTGGACAAGGCCACCGAGCTCGACGCGTCGTGGCTGGACGGCGTGACGACCGTGGGCGTGACGTCGGGCGCGTCGGTGCCCGAGATCCTGGTCCGCGGGGTCCTCGACTGGCTCGCCGAGCGCGGCTTCGAAGATGTCGAAGAGGTCGTCTCCGCCGAGGAGTCGCTGCTGTTCGCCCTGCCACCTGAACTGCGACGGGACATGAAGGCCGCAGCCCGAGCCGGCTGAGAGTAACCGGTTACCGCGCACCCTCCGGGCCCTGCACGCCGACATGGCGGCGGCCGAGCCGTCGACGGATGCGCAACACCGCCGCGGTGACGGCCGCCAGCCCTACGACCAGGGCCGCGACTCCGACCGCGTAGCCGATGGGTCCGGCCTGCTCGTCAACGGGCAACCACCCAGGCAGCCGGTCCTGAGCCGGCTCGAGCGGCCGGGGCGACGGACCGGCGAGCTGACGCGTGGCGGTGCAGGCGTTGTCCTGGAACGGGCTGGAGGCGTTGAGCGGATGGAACTCGTATCGCCCGCCGAGGGCATACCTGCGGTCGACCGATGTGGCGGTGTGGTCGCCCAGCTCCGGGCTCCCGTGGACGATCACCCGTCTGCCGTCATCGAGGACAACCTGTGCGAGCCGACCGTCCTTGTCCACCGAGTCGACGGTGCCGACAAAGGCGTGCGGCGAGGCTGTTGGCGCAGCGGCGCAGGAAGCCTGCGCCGCCGAGGGGACGAGCAACAGAAGGACCAGCATGCTCAGGGTCAGGCATGTTCGGGTGGCGATCCTCATGGAGCTGTGACGCGAGAAAGTTCCGGCTGGTTCCCTGCGTCGCGACGGCGCCCGAGGTACAGCACGTCGGGGGCGCCTCGAGGTAGGGATGCCGGGACCTCGATGACCCGGACCTCCTCGAGGTGGCGGTGCAGAAGCCGCTCGAACCACTCCGAGGCGTGGGCGCTCCAGACGGCGAGAACACCGCCGGTGACGAGTGCGGACACGGACAGCTGCAAGCCCGCCGGGAGGTAGAGAGCTGCGTTGCCCTCGCTCAGCGTCCAGTCCGGGCCGTTGTCGACGTCGAGGCAGACCACGTCATAGCGGCCCCGATTGGATGCGAGATGGTCCCGCACGTCCGCAACGACCACGTGCACGCGTGGATCAGATAGTGCCTCACCGGTGAGGTCGGCGAAGTGCGTCTGGTGCCAGGCCACGATCCGGCTCTCGCACTCCACGACGTCAATCCGGCGTGGGACCGGATCGGCGACAGCCTCGCGCAACGAGAAGCCGGCCCCGAGGCCGCCGATGAGGATCCGCCCGGCCGCAGGGCGCGCATCCAGCGCGGCGCGCACCAGTTGCCGCTCTGACCGTCCGTCCCGGGTGTCCATCAGAAAGACGCCGTTGCTGATCACCTCGAGGTGTCGGCCGTCGCGCCGGAGGACCAGCTCACCGCGCTCGGTGGCAACCCTGTCCAGCACGACGGGCTCCGGTACGTCTGACAGTCTTGCAAAAGCCGGCTGGGACAGTCAGCGACGAAGCAGTCGCCACAGCAGGCGGCCGAGAACGACGGCGAGGCAGGCCGCGGTGCCGGCGAACAGGATGGGGGCGGACAGCGCGAGCGTGGTTCCGACGTCGAGGACAAGCTCGCGAGCCCCCTCGTTGTTGCCGCTGAACCACGCAAGCGCTGAGACGGCTCCGGCGAACAGAAGTGGTGGGAGCAAAGCAGCCGTGGCCAGGCCGCTGGTGCGCACCACGAGTGGCGCGGCCATGGCGGCTAGCAGGAACCCGATCGTGGACGGCAGGCCGAACGTGGCGTCGGTCACCAGATCGAGCACCACTGCGGGCGTGAGGACGAGCAAGGCCACCAGCACGCCGCCCGCACCGGTGAGGGTCTGCCCCGTGATCGCTGCTCCCAGCGCGGACGGCGGAGCGGCCGTCACCACGAAGAGGTCCGCCAGCGCGTCTGCGGCAGTCACGACTGGCGGAGCACTGGTGTCGGTGGTCCCGGTCATCCGGCCACGGTAGAGAACCAGCACGCTGCCGTGCGCCGAGACACGCGGATGTGAGCTCCCGTACCTGGCTAGCGGGCCTCACGCAAGGGGGATGGACCGACGTCGTCCTGGACGAGATCAACGAGACCGGGAACCGGCCTGCTCTCGAGGGACTCGAGCAGCTCGGGGGCGCCGAGCGGGCGGGTGGCGGCGTCCACGGCCGTGAGCACCGGCAGATCGGCGTCGGTCACCTGGAGCTCGGCCATCTTGCGGGCCTGGACGAGAACGGTGCGCTCCAGTGACCCGACCGTCTTGTTGTAGTCCTCGACCGCCCGTCCCAGGGTCTTGCCGAGCTTGTCGACGTGGGTGCCCAAAGTCCCCAGACGGTGATACAGCTCTCGGCCGAGCTCGAAGACGGTACGGGCGTGGGCAGTCAGCGCCTCCTGCTGCCAGGAGTAGGCGATGGTGCGCAGCATGGCCATCAAGGTGGTTGGCGTCGCGATGAGCACCCGGTCGGCCATCGCGTCCTCCAGCAGGGTGGGGTCCCTTTCCAGCGCGGGTGCCAGAAAGGCGTCACCGGGCACGAACAGGACGACGAACTCCGGCGTGGGCTGAAACGCCCGCCAGTAGTCCTTGGCAGCCAGACCCTTGACGTGCTCGCGAAGGTGTCGGGCGTGGGCAGCCATCCGCTGCGCAGCAACGTCAGGCTCACGGCTTTCGACCGCGTCCAGGTAGGCCGCCAGGGACACCTTGGCGTCCACGACGATGTTCTTCCCGCCTGCCAGCCGCACCACGAGGTCGGGCCTGATCAACGTACCGTCGCGCGTCGCTGACGCCTGCTCGGTAAAGTCGCAGTGCTCCACCATGCCGGCCATCTCGACCACCCGGCGCAGCTGCATCTCCCCCCACCGGCCCCTCGTCTGCGGCGCGCGCAGAGCGTTGACCAGGGACGCGGTCTGGTCCCGCAGGGCCTCGCTTGCGGTGCGCACGAACCCGACCTGCTCGGTCAGCGCCGCGTAGGCGCCGACCCGCGCCGTCTCGAGGTCGCGAAGATGGGCCTCGACCTTGCCCAGGGCGTCACGCAGCGGAGCAACGCTGACTGCGAGCTCCTGTCGATCGCCAGCAGCGGCATCGGCGATCGCCAGCCGCTCCCGAAGGAGAGCACGCTCGGCAGCTGCGCCGGAGGCTCCCGAGCGGGTGAGTGCCCACCCCAATAGCGCCCCGAGGGCGAGGCCGATGACCAGCAGCACGATGTCCATGGCCCCAGCGTGGACCCGACCCTGGACACAACCCCGGAAGGCGGGTCCGGCGATTCGGCTCGGCCGGTTGGCCCACGTACCCTTGGCGCCCGTGAGCCTCACCATCGGCATCGTCGGGCTGCCCAATGTGGGGAAGTCCACGCTGTTCAACGCGTTGACCAAGAACGACGTGCTCGCCGCGAACTATCCCTTCGCCACGATCGAGCCCAACGTGGGCGTGGTCGGCGTGCCGGACCCGCGGCTTGCGACCCTCGCCGAGATCTTCGGCTCCGCGCGCATCCTGCCGGCGGCGGTCTCCTTCGTGGACATTGCGGGCATCGTCCGCGGCGCGAGCGAGGGTGAAGGGCTGGGCAACAAGTTCCTCGCGAACATCCGCGAGAGCGACGCTATCTGCCAGGTGATCCGCGCGTTCCACGATCCCAACGTCGTACATGTCGAAGGGGAGGTGGCGCCGAAGTCCGACATCGAGACGATCAACACCGAGCTGATCCTCGCCGACCTCCAGACCATCGAGAAGTCGTTGCCCCGACTCGAGAAGGAAGCTCGACTTACCAAGGACCGGACCTCGACGGCGTCGACGCTCAGTGCCGTGCGGGAAGCCAAGGAGCTGCTGGACACCGGCACGACGCTGTACGCCGGCGCGGCCTCAGCCGGGATCGACCTTGCGGACCTCCGTGAGCTTCACCTGCTGACCGCCAAGCCCTTCCTCTACGTCTTCAACCTCGACGAGGACGAGCTTGCCGACAGTTCAGTCAAGGACGAGTTGAGTGCCTTGGTCGCCCCCGCGGAGGCCATCTTTCTCGACGCCAAGATCGAGTCGGAGCTCGCCGACCTGCCCGACGACGAGGCGCTGGAGCTGCTCCAGTCTCTCGGCCAGGACGAGTCCGGGCTCGACCAGTTGGCGCACGTGGGCTTCCGGACGCTCGGGCTGCAGACCTACCTCACGGCGGGGCCGAAGGAGGCCCGGGCCTGGACCATCCCCGTGGGGGCAACGGCGCCGCAAGCGGCCGGCGTCATCCACACCGACTTCCAGCGTGGCTTCATCAAGGCAGAGGTCGTCTCGTACGGTGACTTGGTCGACGCCGGGTCGATGGCCGAAGCGAAATCGCGCGGCAAGGTGCGCATCGAGGGCAAGGACTACGTCATGCAGGACGGCGACGTGGTGGAGTTCCGCTTCAACGTGTGATCGATGGAGTGTTCGCAGATCACAACCCTATGGCAGTCGTCAGGTCCGCAGGGAGTCCGCAAGAAGCCGCGTCGCCGAAGCCATGAGCTCCCCAGAAGCGGTCCGTGTGCGGTCCTCCGCCGTTGGCCACAGATGGGCGTGAGTGCTCAGCGTCGTCGTCGCCTTGGCGTGACCCCTGACCCTGTCGGACACGACGTTCACCTTCGTCACCGACGGGATCGAAACGGCATTGGAGCAGGCGAGGCGGGCAGCCCGCGGCAAGGACGTGATTATCGGAGGCGGTGCCGATGCGATCAACCAATACCTCGCCCGGGGGCGCACACCTCAAGTACCGCGTTGTGAAGTGAGGGAAGTCCAGGACCCGCCTTCCTGGACCGTCCCATCACCGAAACGATCCTCCGGTCAGCGGCATGTGGATGGCCACAACGCACGCCATCTGCGGCTAGAACCGGAAGTCCTGGACGTCGGTCGACCGGGTATCGCAGGCGCTCCGCGGATGGTCAAACGTCAGCGGTCGGCGACTGGAGTGGCGGCCGAACTTGGATGGGGTGTGAATGAAGAACGGACCGATGCCGTCCGAGGCCAAGGACTTCGGGCTCTTCTACCACGGCACGAAGGCTGACCTGCAGCCGGGGGACTTG
>JACCUZ010000306.1 GCA_013698395.1 Sporichthyaceae bacterium | reverse complement strand
GAGTAGGAGCCCCCCTTGTTGGTGGAGCGGATGAGGTAGGCCCTCTCCATGTCCTCGCCGGCACGGTCGTCGGACCAGTTGACGAGGATCTCGTCCGTCGCGTCCTCGCCGCTGGGTGCGCCGTTGGCGATGTCGATGCTCGGGAACGTGTTGGTCCGCGCACCGGCGATGCCGTCGATGGTGAACCTGCCCTGCGCCGGGTCGAACTGTCCGATGCCGGCGATGTCCTGGATCACCCGTGGCCGCTCGAAGCTCACTCCACCGTCGAAGGACCGGACCTGGTAGAACACGCCGGTGTCGCGCCGAACGTCGTAGCCCTCGAAGACCACGTACACAACGCCGTCGGAGTCAGTACGGATCGCACAGCCCTGGCGACCACCGGTCTGGCTGTTGTTGGTCGCCGCCGTCAGCTGGCGCACCGTCCAGGTGTCACCACCATCGGTGGACCGGCTGAAGAGGACCGGTTCCGAGCCGGCAGCGCCGCGGAAGCCGACGTCGCAGACGTAGACGTTGCCGAAGTGCGGGCTCACCGCTGCGTTGTCCGCCCACAGCTGCTCCTTGTCGCTGAACAGCGCGCTGTTCTGCCGCGTCACGATCACCGGGTCCATCCAGGCGTCGTTGTCCCCCGCGATCGCTCCAGCGACGTCGTCGGTGCGGGACACCGCGATGGCACCGGCCCCACGGAAACCCTGCCGGCCCGGGAAGTTTGTCGCGATGTTCGCGTAGTAGAGACGCTGGCCGTTGGTCCAGGAGAACTCGCCGTTGGCGCCAGGGACCGGGCCGAACACCAGCTCCGGGTCACCGTTTGACACCAGGTTGTTCTCGTAGTAGTTCGGAAGAGTTCCGATCGCGCCTCTGGGGTCGGGCACACAACCGGTGTCACCGGCTGGCGGCGTGCCGGCAACCGGATCTTCGACGCCGACGCAACTTGGGACGTTGCGGGCGGAGTACCCGGTGTAGGTCGGCTGAGTCCAGCTGTGACCACCGTCAGTGCTGAACTGCACGCCGGAGACACCGATCCCGGGAGTGAACGGGCAGGTCAGGTCGCTCCCGGCGTTGCACCGCTCCAGGTCGATGTTGTCGTTGGCACCAGCGGCCAGGATGTTCGGACTGACCGGGTTCACCGCGAGACCGGGCTCGTTCTGCTTGTTGTGCGAGAAGTACCCGTCATCGCTGCCGACTGTCACCTCCACGTCCGGCGCGTGCGCCGCAGACGCGGATAGGGGCATGGCCAACGCAAGAGCCGACAGCGCACCGATCAGGGCTGCTCGACTTTGTTCTCATGGTGCCTCCAGGGCAATAGACGAAGCCCCTCGTGGGGGCTCGCAGTGCAATCTGCCGGTAACCGGTCGTCAGGGCAAGGGGCGGGCGCAGCGAGCAGCAAGGGAACACTGTGTGTCATGACTGACCTCGTGCCACATTGGTTGCACAGCGTGCAGGAGGCGTCTGCGCAAGGTGATCTTCCTGCCGCTGGTGCAGACCTCCTAGGCAGATGGGCGGAGCCGCACCGCCGCTACCACGGCCTCGACCACCTGGCTGCAGTCCTGGCGCGGGTGGACGAGCTCGCTGACGAGACCTCGGACGCAACCGCTGTGCGGTTGGCCGCATGGTTCCACGACGCGGTCTATGACCCCACGGCGCCGGACAACGAGGAACGCAGCGCGCTCCTGGCGAGCGAGACGCTGCAGGCGCTCCACGTCGACAAGCGCCGGGTCGACGAGGTGGCCCGGCTCGTGCGGCTCACCAGGACGCACGACCCGCTTCCCCGCGACACCAACGGCGCCGTCTTGTGCGACGCCGACCTCGCCGTCCTCGCCGCGACGGCCCAGGACTACGAGCGGTACGTCGCAGAGATCCGGGCCGAGTACGCCCACCTCGACGACGCGACATTCCGCTCGGGCCGAAGCGCGGTGCTGCGGTCACTTCTCGACCGGCCCACCTTGTTCAGGACGGCTCACGGACGTACGGCGTGGGAGGTGGCCGCGCGGACGAACATCCAGCGCGAGCTGGCGCACTACTCGTGACCCTCTCCCTTTCGCCGACGAAGGCCGGACGCTCTGAGCCGGGTGATGAGCTCGCGACCGCTGACCGGCTGCGCGCCGAGGGCGATAGCAGCGTCGCGCAGCTCTGCAGGCACGTCGTAGTGGTCGCCCTGGAAACCGCGGAGCGGGATACGCAGTCGCGACGCCAGCTCGTGGAGCTCGTCGTACGACGTGTCGCTGACCAGGTGGCACCACAACCTGTCGCGAAACGGCCAGATCGGCTCGTCCACCAACACCGCCATGGCGACAATGGTGCAGTGACCGACCCACTCCTCGCCGCGCGAGCGCGTGTCATTTCTGATCTGGGGAGTGGGCTGACGGCTGTGCACAGGGCCTTGTCCAGGGGCTCCGGCATCCGGTAGACTTCGAACATACGTTCGAGTTGAGGAGGTCCGGTCATGGAAATGCCGCCGGAGCCCCCGGCCGCCCACAGTCCGGCGGACCACAGTCCGGCCGAGCTGGACCCGGCAGACATCGCCCTCGACTTTGATGATCCCTACTGGCCGTATCCCGGGATGCTGGACGCCTGCGAGGCTGGCCCCTATCTCGCCGCGCTGCTCAACCAGGTCCGGTTGCGCGAGGCACCGACGGGCCTGATGGTCGAGGTCGCCGCCGCGGCGGCGCGGTTGGCGTCCTGGGCGGCATCGGTCGAGCTGGCCGCGACGTCTGAGCTGATCAACCGCGTGTCCGACTGGAGGGGAGTCGCGGAGCCTGCAGATCCCACGACGTCGGACCCCGATCACGTCTCCTCCGACCTCATGGCCGCGACCGAGATTGGCGCCGCCCTCAACCTGTCTCCCCAGTCGGCGCGCAACCGCATCCAGCTCGCTCGCTCCCTCCGGCGACTGCCAGGCACCCGGCGCGCGCTCGCGGAGGGCCGCATCGACCTGGTCAAGACCCGGGACCTGGTGGCAGCGGTCGCCGTCCTCGACGACACCGACGCGCGTGCAGTTGAGGACCGCGTGCTTACCAGGGCTGGCGGCCAGACCGCTGCCATGCTGCGAGCGGCGATGCGTCGCGCGGTCATCTCCATCGACCCGACCAGCGCCCAGCAACGCCATGAGGTGGCCGTCGACAGCCGCGCCGTCTACCGAGAGATGCTCGACGACGGCATGTCCCGCCTGGAGTACGTGGACGCCAGCGAGCATGTCGAGGCGGTCTACCTCTGGCTGACCGGCAAGGCCAAGGCGGCAAAGGCGCCGGGCGATCCTCGCGACCTCGATCAGCGCAGGGCGGACGTCCTCGCTGACCTCGGTCGCCACGGTCTGGCCCACGACCACCTGCCGAACCGCCACGGTCGGCGTCCGCAGATCGGTGTCGTCGTGGCGGCTACCACGCTGCTCGGCCAGGACGACGAGCCGGGCGAGCTGGTCGGGGTAGGTCCTGTCACGGCACAGGTCGCCCGTCGGATCGCCGGTGACGGCACCTGGCGGCGCATCCTGACCGACCCGCGCAGTGGGCGGTTCGACGAGCTGAGTGCGGAGAGCTACGAGCCTCCGCAGGACATGCGCGACCACGTGATCGCCCGCGACCGCACCTGCCGCGGGTTGGGCTGCCGCATGCCGGCCGACCTCTGCGATCTCGACCACCGTGACCCGCACCCCGCCGGCCCGACCTCAGCGGCCAACCTCGACGCCAGCTGCCGGCCCTGGCACCGGGTCAAGACCCACACGGATACCGCCGTGAAGAGCGACGGGGCCGGCGGTCTGGTCATCACGCTTCCCTCGGGCCGGCGCTACAGCCGTCCCGCGGACCCCGTGCTCGACCAGCTGTGCCTGGCCGGCCCAGGACCGCCGCGCGAGGACGACACCCCGCCCTTCTGAGCACGAAGGGCGGCCCCCCTGTCGGGAGACCGCCCTTCGATCCGGTTTAGCGCAGTGGTACTGCGGAGGACTACTAGAAGTCCATGCCGCCCATGCCGCCGTCGCCGCCACCCGGACCGGCCGATGCGGCCTTCTCCGGCTTGTCGGCGATGACGACCTCGGTGGTGAGGAAGAGGCCGGCGATCGACGCGGCGTTCTGCAGCGCCGAGCGGGTGACCTTGGCCGGGTCGATGATGCCGGCCTTGATCATGTCCTTGTACTCGCCGGTCGCAGCGTCGAGGCCGTGACCGACCTCGAGGTTGCGCACCTTCTCCACCACGACGCCGCCCTCGAGGCCGGCGTTGATGGCGATCTGCTTGAGCGGGGCCTCCAGCGCGATCCGCACGATGTTGGCACCGGTCAGCTCGTCCTTGTCCAGGTCGAGCTTCTCGAACGCGCTGGTCGACGCCTGCAGGAGCGCGACGCCACCACCGGCGACGATGCCCTCCTCGACGGCTGCCTTGGCGTTGCGGACGGCGTCCTCGATGCGGTGCTTGCGCTCCTTGAGCTCAACCTCGGTCGCCGCGCCGGCCTTGATGACGGCGACGCCGCCGGCCAACTTGGCGAGGCGCTCCTGGAGCTTCTCGCGGTCGTAGTCGGAGTCCGACTTCTCGATCTCGGCGCGGATCTGGTTGACCCGGCCGGAGATCTGCTCGGCGTCACCGGCGCCCTCGACGATCGTCGTCTCGTCCTTGGTGACGACGACCTTGCGGGCGTGGCCGAGCAGGTCGATGCCGTCATTCTCGAGCTTGAGGCCGACCTCCTCGGAGATGACCTGGCCGCCGGTGAGGATCGCGATGTCCTGCAGCATGGCCTTGCGGCGGTCGCCGAAGCCGGGCGCCTTGACGGCAACCGACTTGAATGTGCCGCGGATCTTGTTCACGACCAGGGTCGCGAGAGCCTCGCCCTCGACGTCCTCGGCGATGATCGCCAGCGGCTTGCCCGACTGCATGACCTTCTCGAGCAGCGGCAGCAGGTCCTTGACCGCCGACACCTTCGAGTTCAGCACCAGCAGGTACGGGTCGTCGAGCACGGTCTCCATGCGCTCGGGGTCGGTGACGAAGTACGGCGAGATGTAACCCTTGTCGAAGCGCATCCCCTCGGTGAGCTCGAGCTCGAGGCCGAAGGTGTTGCTCTCCTCGACGGTGATGACACCTTCCTTGCCGACCTTGTCCATGGCCTCGGCGATCATCTCGCCGATAGCCGGGTCAGCAGCGGAGATCGAGGCGGTGGAGGCGATCTGCTCCTTGGTCTCGACGTCCTTGGCCATCTTGGAGAGCTCCTCGCTCACCCGCTCGACGGCCTTCTCGATCCCGCGCTTGAGGGCCATCGGGTTCGCACCCGCGGCCACGTTGCGCAGACCCTCCTTGACCAGTGCCTGGGCCAGGACGGTCGCAGTGGTCGTGCCGTCACCGGCGACGTCGTCGGTCTTCTTCGCGACCTCCTTGACCAGCTCGGCGCCGATCTTCTCGTAGGGGTCCTCCAGCTCGATCTCCTTGGCGATGGACACGCCGTCGTTGGTGATCGTGGGGGCACCCCACTTCTTCTCCAGCACGACGTTGCGGCCACGCGGGCCGAGGGTGACCCGGACGGCGTCGGCGAGCTGGTTCATGCCGCGCTCGAGGCCGCGGCGGGCCTCCTCGTCGAACGCAATGATCTTTGACATGCGGTTTCTGGTCCTCCCGATCGGGGTGGATGGGGACCCGGTGGTGCCCGCGACGGACGGCTGGCGCGGGCACACCGCTCTGGCGTACCCCCGCCGACCTCACCTGGCCGGATCCGATGTTGCTCGGTCTGTCACTGCCGCACTCGTTGTCACTCAGGTACATAGAGTGCTAAGACAATGATTAGCACTCTACCCCCGAGAGTGCAAGCGACTCAGGCGAGTCCGGCGGCCGTGAACGCGTCGGCCGAGGCCGGGATCGTGGCGGCGGGGCCGACGACGCCGGCCACGGCGTCGAGGGTCTTCAGTCCCTCCCCGGTGTTGAACACCACCGTCTCGGCCGCCGGGTCGAGCTGGCCGGCGGCGAGCAGCTTGCGCAGCGTCGCAACCGTCACCCCGCCCGCCGTCTCGGCGAAGATGCCCTCCGTCCGGGCGAGCAGTCGGATTCCCTCGACAACCTCGTCGTCGCTGACGTCCTCCACTGCGCCGCCGGTGCGCCGCACTGTGTCGAGCACGTACGGCCCGTCAGCCGGGTTGCCGATCGCCAGCGACTTGGCGATGGTCGAGGGCCGGACCGGGCGTACGACGTCGTGCCCGGCCTTGAACGCCGCCGCCACGGGCGAGCAGCCCGTCGCCTGCGCACCGAAGATCCGGTACGGCGACTCCTCCACCAGCCCGAGCGACGCCAGCTCACCGAAGGCCTTGTCCACCTTGGTCAGCTGCGAGCCGGAGGCGACCGGGATCACCACCTGCTGCGGAAGCCGCCAGCCCAGCTGCTCGGCCACCTCGAAGCCGAGCGTCTTGGACCCCTCGGCGTAGTAGGGACGCACGTTGACGTTCACGAACGCCCAGTCCTCGTGCTCCCCGGCAAGCTCCGACGCGACGCGGTTGACGTCGTCGTACGTGCCTTCCACCGCGACCAGCGTCCCGCCGTAGACGGCCGTGGTCACGATCTTCTGCTGCTCGAGGTCAGCCGGGATGAGCACCACCGAGCGGATGCCCGCACGCGCCGCAGCGGCGGCCACCGCGTTCGCCAGGTTCCCCGTCGAGGGGCAGGCCAGGGTGCTGAAGCCGAGCTCGCGCGCGGCGGCCAGCGCCACGGCGACGACCCGGTCCTTGAAGGAGTGGGTCGGGTTGGCGCTGTCGTCCTTGACCCACAGCGCGCGCATGCCGAGCTCCCGGGCCAGGTTGTCGGCGCGGACGAGCGGCGTTCCGCCGGGCTCGAGGTTGCGCGTCTCCTGCACCGTCGAGGGGACCGGCAGGAGGCCGCGGTACCGCCAGATCGACCGAGGGCCGGCCTCGATCGACTCGCGGGTGACCGGGCCGAACTCGTAGGCCACCTCGAGGGGGCCGAAGCACTCGGCGCAGGCGTAGTGCGGGCCGAGCGGCGACGTGGCGCCGCACTCTCGGCAAGCCAGCGCGCGTGCCGGACCGAGGTCCAAGGTGGTGACAGGGTCTGCGGTGGTCGCAGCGGTGGCGGTGGTCGCGGTCATGGCGAAGCGTCCTCTCCTCATCTGTCCCGGTCGCTTCTGCGCCGGGGCGGAGTTGGCACCGTGACGCGCAGGCCTCGCGAGAACGCGAGATGTGCGGTGCGGTTGCCGGGGCTTCGTCGGGCCGTTCCCTCTGCCCCTCTGGATGAGCGGTGTTCAGTTGTGGGCTCGACTGTACGCGGCGCCGCCCACGCGTGAGACTGCTCGTCCGGGTGCTGGGACGGCGGACAGGGGTCGACGTGCGGGCGGCGCTGCGGGTGCGGCAGGTGGCCAACGTGGTCAACCTGGCCACCCCGCTGGGAGTGCTGGCCGCTGTCGCGGGCCGAGCCAGGCTCGAGCGCGGACCGGACGGCCTGCTACTCGCCC
>JACCUZ010000302.1 GCA_013698395.1 Sporichthyaceae bacterium | reverse complement strand
GCGTTCGGCCAGGACCGGGGCGAGGAAGGCCCAGGGAGGTGTGCCCGGCGGTGGCGGTGGTGCGGTCGCCGCCGCCAGGGAGCCGGCCAGCCGGGAGCCCATCTCGTCGCGGACGTGGGGGGCGAGCTCACCCTGGCGGGCGAGGAACTGGCGGGCGGCCAACGCGAGGTCGTCGGGGACGCGGGAGAGGTCCAGGCCGCTCGCCCAGGCGGACAGCGGGGGAGGCATCGCAGCGACGGGAGCCGCCGCGACGGGCACCCGCTCGCGCACCACCACCGTGCCCGCGAGGAAGTCGCCGAGCCGCTTGCCGCGCGCGGAGGCGAGGGAGGTGATCAGTGCGATGGAGCCAAAGCTGAGCCAGAGCTCAACGACCGAGAGCAGCCCCCGCACGAAGGCGTGCCGGAAGCGGATCGGGCCGCCGTCTTCACGCACGACTCGCAGCCCCAGAGCGAGCTTTCCGAGGCTTCGGCCCCGGGTGGCCGTCTCGACCGTCACCGGATAACCGACGATGACGAGCAGGTAGAACACCAGCGTCAGCGCCGCGGACAGCGCGTCGTCGACGAAGCTCACGACACCAGCCACGGTCAGGGTGCCGACCACGAGCAGGGTCAGCTGCACCGCCAGGTCGATGGCCTGCGCCAACGAGCGGCTGGCCAGCTTGGCCAGCCGTAGCTCGAGGACGACCGCGTCGCCGGTCACCAGGTCGGACATGCCTCAGCAGGCTAGTGCGACGGACAGCCGTCGGCCGCCGCCGTCGTACTGTCGGCAAGTGGACATCGACGCGTACATCGCGAGCCACCGCGGCGAGTGGGCACGTCTGGACGAGCTTCTGCGGTCCCGCGGCCGGCGGACCGGTGCCGAGGTGGACGAGCTGGTGACCCTCTATCAGCGCGTCGCGACTCACCTGTCCGTGGTCCGTTCGCAGTCACCCGACCCGGCTCTGGTGGGCCGGCTCTCCACCCTGGTCGCTCGCGCCAGGTCCGCGGTGACCGGCACCCAGACACCGGCCTGGACCGATCTCACGCGCTTCTTCACCGTCACGTTCCCCGCGGCGCTCTACCGCAGTGCGCGGTGGTGGAGCGTCGTCGGCATCGCCTTCTGCCTTGCGGCACTCGCGGTCGGCTGGTGGGTCTCCGCGAACCCGGAGGTGCAGGCGACCATCGCCGCGCCGGAGGAGATCCGTCAGCTCGTCGAGCGGGACTTCGAGAATTACTACTCCTCGTCGCCGGCTGGCTCGTTCGCCGCCCGCGTGTTCACCAACAACGCGTGGGTCGCAGCTCTGTCTCTGGCCCTCGGCGCGCTGATCCTGCCGGTCGTGTGGATCCTCTGGCAGAACGCCCTCAACGTCGGGATCGCCGGTGGCCTGATGGCCTCGGCCGACAAGGCCGACCTGTTCTTCGGCCTGATCCTGCCGCACGGCATGCTCGAGCTCACCTGCGTGTTCGTCGCAGCAGGTGCCGGCCTGCGGTTGGGCTGGACGTGGATCGACCCCGGCCCGCGCTCCCGGTCGCGGGCACTGGCCGAGGAGGGCCAGGCCGCCGGAGCCCTGGCCATCGGGCTGGCCGCGACACTCTTCCTGTCCGGGCTCGTCGAGGCGTTCGTGACGCCTTCGGGCCTGCCGACATGGGCCCGAGTGGGCATCGGGCTGGTGGCCTGGCTCGCCTTCCTCGGCTACGTGGTAGTGCTCGGTGGCCGGGCGGTGCGGGCCGGGGAGACAGGGGACGTACGCGGCGGGGGCCGCTCCGACGTACTGCCTGCCGCCGGCTGACGGTGGATCAGCGGCAGGTGATTGCCCAGGTCCCGTCGGCCAGCGGCTTGGTGGCATGCTGGATGTTGACGTATAGCGTGTGGGGGTCCTTTCCGAAGTAGATGCCGGTCCCCTCTGCGCCGGGGTCCTTCAGAGATGCGAACAGCTCCACGTCGTCGGCAACGCCGTCGTTGTCCGAGTCACGGGCCACCCAGATGTCGCTGGGAGTGTTGTCCTCGACGATCCACAGCTGGCCGCCCGTACCCATCGCGAGGTTGTCCGGGCTGTTGAAGCCGGTGACCCCGGCTGTCTCGTCCTCGACCGGGACGTTGACCCCGGCCTGCACGAAGCTGGTCAGCTCGTTCGTCTTGAGGTCGATGGCGATGACCCGGTCCTCGCTGGTGTTGGCCACGTACAGGACGTTGCTGATGATCTGGACGTCCTCGGGGCGTCCGAACTCGGTCGCGTCGACCGCGTCTGCGGCGGCCTTCGCGTCGGTGGTCACGAGGTTCATGTCCAGCGCGACCCACTCGAAGTCGCCGACCTTCGTGCCGTACGTCGCCGGGTCCCACGCCTGCTCTGCGTCGGTCAGGTCGGTGAGCTTGAGCGCGGAGAGCTGGCCGTCGGACAGGTCACCGCGTCGGGCCGGGACGAACCGGTAGATGGCTCCACCGTTGAACTCATCGATGACGTAGACCGAGCCGTCAGGGGCGACCCCGATGCCCTCGTGGCGCATGATGCCCAGCTCCGGTCGGGCCACGACGGAGGTGGCGACGGTGGGTCCTTCCGGTCGAGGAAGACCTCGAACAGCCGGCCGCCGACGGTCTCCTCGGCGAACAGCAGCGTCCCCCAGGGGGTCCAGGTCAGCCATCGAGGTTCCGGTAGCCGGCGTCCTGCACGAGCACCTTGGTCTCGCCAGTCTCGAGGTCCACCACTGACAGGGACCCGTTGGAGCGAACCTCGTGGGTCCGGTAGAGGTACTGACCCGCGTGCTGACCGGTCTCGTTGACGGTGTTCATGTCGGTGAGGTCGTCAAC
>JACCUZ010000295.1 GCA_013698395.1 Sporichthyaceae bacterium | reverse complement strand
GGTGGGTTGCTACTTCTTGGCGGCCTTCGCGGCGTAGCGCTTCTCGAACCGCGCCACCCGACCACCGGTGTCGAGGATCTTCTGCTTGCCGGTGTAGAAGGGGTGGCACTGCGAGCAGACCTCGGCGTGGATGGCGCCGCTCTTCGCCGTGCTGCGCGTCGTGAAGGTGTTGCCACAGCTGCAGGTGGCCGTCGTCTCGACGTAGTCAGGATGGATGTCGGGCTTCACAGGATTCTCCTCGGGTCGAGGTCGCCGGGTCGCCGCACAAGCGGCGTGAACCGGAACCAGCGGCCAGTCTGCCAGAGACTGGTGCGACCCTCACAACCGAGAAGGCGACGCGGCTGTTCCCTCGGCGACCGGTGTCTCCTGAGCGTAACTCGGCTCCACGGCCCCGGCGCGGGGGGTGTGCCACTGAGCGAGCCGCGACCGGTCCGCGGCCAGCAGCGCGGGCACCGTTGTCCGGACCGTCACCGCAGCCATCAACGCCCAGTAGACCAAGGGGTAGAGCGGCGCGATCCAGAGCGCGCGGGTGACCGACCGGTCGTAGCGGCGGTCGAGGAACACGCCGACAGAGAGCTGCAGGAGGCAGACCGAGCCGATGAGCATGCCCCACCCGTTGGGGAACGGCGACGCGCCGACCGGCTCGATCCCGGCGACCAGAGAGGCCAGCCAGAAGCACATCAGGACGATGAACGCGTGCGCCCACATGATGGAAAGGGTGGCCTCTACGAGGACCGGCCACTGGCGCCTGCAGCGCCAGTCGAGCGCGATCCGCCAGTGCCGGCGCAGCACCTGAACGAGCCCGAGGGCCCACCGACGACGCTGCCGCCAGAGGGCACGCAGGGTCCCAGGCACCGTCATGTCGACGAGAGCGCGCGGCTCGTAGCGGACGTCGTAGAACCTGCGCTGCAGGCGCCACGTCACGTCGATGTCCTCCGTCGCCATGGTGGGGTCGAAGAGTCCGACGTCGCGCAGAGCCGACGTACGGAATGCACTGATCACGCCCGACACCGTGAGAACGCGGCCCCACACCACCTGGGCCCTTCGCAGCACCGAGACGATGGAGGTGAACTCCAGGGTCTGCAGCTCCGTCAACACACCCTCGCGGTTGGCCACCCGAGGGTTTCCGGTGACGGCCGCCACCCTGGCCAGACGGACGAAGTGAGCGGCGATGTAGCGCAGCGCGTCGGGACGGATCCCGGCGTCCGCATCGACCACGACGACGAGCTCGCTGTCGACCAGTGGCATGGCGTCGTTCATCGCCATGGCCTTGCCCTCGTTCACCTCCTTGCGGAGCAGGCGGAACCGCTCGTCGGCCTCGGTGTGGCGCCGAGCGATGGCCGCCGTGCCGTCGGATGACCCGTCATCGATCACCAGCACCTGGTACGCCGGGTAGTCGAGGTGGTGCATGCGCTCGAGCGCCGCGTCCAACGTCACGCCCTCGTTGTAGGCCGGGACGAGGATGGTGATCGTGGGCAGATCGCAGTCTGCGATGTTGTAGAAGCCGTCGTCACTGCGCTCGCGGTGGGCCATGTAGATGAGCGAGGTGGCGATCCACATGCAGGCTGTCAGCAACGGGTAACCCGCGATGAAGACGATGAGCCCGAGGAAGGGCCACGACTGCCCGATTGCCGTGAGCCAGTCGCCGAGCATCATCGCGCGGCCGGCCGGTAGACCTTGGTGCCGTCATCGGTCAGGAAGACCGTGACCTCGGAAGCCGAATGCGCCCTGGCGTAGACGTTCAGCGGTCGACCGAGACGGTCCTGGTGGAAGGCCTGATCGACCGTCGGCCGCTCGCGTCGGGGACCCTTCTGCCGGTACGTCCGTCGGTTGTGCGAGACCCACCACACGTCGAGAGCCACGAAGAGCAACGCGCAGCCAATCAGCATCACGATGGTCGACGCGGTCACCAACGCGTCAAGCACCACCACCTGCCACCACGCAAGGGCGAACACCAGCCAGCTGCCGACGCCGGCGAATGCAAGGCGACGCGGGTGACGCGACGACCCGGCAGAGCGGGCTTGGGCAGGTGACACGGAAGCTCGACCTCATGTCCTGGACGATCCGACAGCAGACATGTCGGGTCGAACAGGGTCGTACTTAACACGTGGCCGAGAACTATCCGGAGGAACTACCCCCCGTCGGGATGCCAGCCCTAGTCGTCGTCGCCCCCGCCGCTGCCGGGCATCGGCATGGTCTGCTGCACCTGCATGAGGAACTCGGCGTTGCTCTTGGTCTTCTTCATCCGGTCCAACAGCAGCTCCAGTGCCTGCTGGGTCTCCAGGGCGTGGAGCACCCGACGGAGCTTCCAGGTGATCTGGAGCTCGTCGCGGGCCATCAGAATCTCTTCCTTGCGGGTGCCGGAGGGGTCCACGTCCACGGCTGGGAAGATCCGCTTGTCCGCGAGGCGCCGGTCGAGCTTGAGCTCCATGTTGCCGGTGCCCTTGAACTCCTCGAAGATCACCTCGTCCATACGCGAGCCGGTCTCGACCAGGGCGGTCGCGAGGATGG
>JACCUZ010000291.1 GCA_013698395.1 Sporichthyaceae bacterium | reverse complement strand
GCACCAGCGGCTTGGCCGATGAACGCCGCTCGGGCAGGTACCCACCGAGAGCCTGCCGCCGCTCGTGCATGTAGGCGATCTCGTCGGACCCCTGGCCCGGGTGGAAGTAGGGCGGCAGCGTCTCGTCGAGCGCCGAGTCCGGGATGTCGAGGTAGAGGCGGTCCCTGAAGCCGATCAGGTCGTCCTTCTTCAGCTTCTTCATCTGGTGGGTGGAGTTGCGGCCCTCGAAGTGCGAGCCGAGGGTCCAGCCCTTGATGGTCTTGGCCAGCACCACGGTCGGTTGCCCGGTGTGCTGCGTCGCTGCGGCATAGGCGGCATACATCTTCCGGTAGTCATGGCCACCGCGGGAGAGGCCCCAGATCTCCTTGTCGGAAAGGTGCTCGACCATCTTGCGGGTGCGCGGGTCGCGGCCGAAGAAGTGCTCCCGCACGTAGGCGCCGTCCTCCGCCTTGTACGTCTGGTAGTCACCGTCGGGCGTCACGTTCATCAGGTTGACCAGGGCGCCGTCGGTGTCCTGGGCCAGCAGGGCATCCCACTGACGGCCCCAGATCACCTTGATGACGTTCCAGCCCGCCCCGCGGAAGAAGGACTCGAGCTCCTGGATGATCTTGCCGTTGCCGCGGACCGGCCCGTCGAGGCGTTGCAGGTTGCAGTTGATCACGAAGGTGAGGTTGTCCAGCTCCTCGCGGGCGGCGAGACCGATGGCACCGAGCGACTCGGGCTCGTCCATCTCGCCGTCGCCCAGGAAGGCCCATACGTGCTGCTGGCTGGTGTCCTTGATGCCGCGGTGATGCAGGTAGCGGTTGAACCGGGCCTGGTAGATCGCGTTGATCGGGCCGAGGCCCATCGACACGGTCGGGAACTCCCAGAACTCCGGCATCAGCCTGGGGTGGGGGTAGGACGAGAGCCCGCCACCTGGGTGGGAGAGCTCCTGCCGGAAGCCGTCGAGCTGCTGCTCGGACAGCCGCCCCTCGAGGAACGCCCTCGCGTACATCCCGGGGGACGCGTGGCCCTGGAAGAAGATCTGGTCTCCACCGCCGGGGTGGTCCTTGCCGCGGAAGAAGTGGTTGAAGCCGACCTCGTACAGCGAGGCCGATGACGCGTACGTCGAGATGTGCCCGCCCACGCCGATCTCGGGGCGCTGGGCCCGGTGCACCATGATCGCGGCGTTCCACCGGATGTAGGCGCGGATCCGCCGCTCCACGTGCTCGTCGCCCGGGAACCATGGCTCGCTCTCCGGGGGGATCGTGTTGATGTAGTCGGTGCTGCGCAGGCTGGGCACGCCCACCTGCTTCTCCCGCGCCCGCTGCAGCAGGCTCAGCATCAGGAAGCGGGCTCGGTTCCGGCCGGCATGTTCCACTACCGCGTCGAGAGACTCGAGCCACTCGCCCGTCTCTGCCGGGTCGATGTCAGGTAACTGGGTCGGCAGCCCGTCGCTGATGATGGCGGGGCGCTCGGGAGAAGGTGCCACTGGAGTCCCTTCGCGTCGGGTCGGCGGTCCAGCCGTGCAGGTGCGTGACCCCCATCGTGCTACGTACGGGCATGCAGCGCATCCTTGCCCCGTGGAGAGCCAGGTGATCGAGGTCCGCACCGGTGGCCGGGAGACGGTTCACGACCTGACCGGCGAGTGCGCCGGCTTCCTCGCGGACGTCGGAGCCGGTGACGGTCTGCTGCACGTCTGGGTGCCGCATGCGACCGCCGGGCTGGCGGTCCTCGAGACAGGCGCTGGCAGTGACGACGACCTGCTCGGCGCACTCAGCACGTTGCTGCCGCCGGACCGCCGGTGGCGGCATCGCCATGGGTCCCCTGGTCACGGGAGGGACCATGTGCTGCCGGCCCTCTGCCCGCCGTACGCCATGGTGCCCGTGTTCGACGGGCGGCTTGCTCTCGGGACGTGGCAGTCGGTGTGCCTGGTCGACCTCAACGGGGACAACCCGATGCGCCAGGTGCGGCTGTCGTTCCTCCCGGGATGACTCGGTACCGCTGGCGAAGAGCCTCGTGGCGGCCCGAGCTCCTCGTGCTGTCGGGGGAGAACCGCTTGCATCCGGGGGCGGGTGCGTGTGGACTACCCGGGACAGGGCTCCGCGGGGGCCGACGGAACGCATCTGTAGGAGGCAGTCGGTGAGCGCGACCGCGGACCACGCGGAGGGTCAGCGTCAGCTGGCCGGAAGGCTCGGTCTGCGACCTGGCCAGGTCGTCCAGGAGCTGGGCTACGACGACGACTGTGACGACGACCTGCGTCGGTCGGTCGAGCACCTCACGGGCAACGAGCTGGTCGACGAGGACTTCCAAGACGTCGTCGACGCCGTGCTGCTCTGGTGGCGTGAGGAGGACGGCGACCTCGTCGACGCACTGGTCGACTCCCTCGTGTCGCTCGGGGACGGCGGCGTGGTGTGGCTGCTCACCCCCAAAGCCGGGCGGGACGGGCACGTGGAGCCCGGTGACATCGGTGACGCGGCGCCCACGGCCGGTCTGCACCAGACGAGCAGCATCTCCGCGGCCGCCGACTGGTCCGGCACCCGCCTGGCGGCGCGCCGATCCGGTCGCTGACCGTCAACGGGGTAGACCGGGCAGCCGTCGCACCACGCGGATGACCGCGAGCGCGTTGCGAATGGCCGTGTGCAACGTGGGCCCGCCCGGAAGTCCGGGCACTTCCTCCACCAGCGGAGCGAGGGCAAGCAGCCTTGCCACGTTGTGCAGCTGGAGCTGTCTGCGGGCCAGCATCGGGGGCGCCGCTCGGCGGCCGGCCGAGGCGTCGAGGAGGTCGGCTGCGGCGCCTTGGACGGTGGGCAATCCTCCCGGCACCTCCGGCAGCTCGAGGGTGGTCCATGCCGTCGGCGACGCCGCGAACGACCAGCTGCCCTCGGGTGACAGACATGCCGCAGACGCCGTGAGGCCGGCGCGGGCGGAGAGGGCACCGGTGGTGTCGACAAGGGCAGCGAGACCTGCCGACAGCAGGGCGGGTGAGGGGTCGCGCCCCCCGGCGGGCCGCAGGTCAAGGGAGTGCACGGCCAGCTCGTAGGCTCCGCCGGCGACCACGGTGGAGAGCGGCAGGGCCCCCAACGGGGAGCGCACGCTCCGGTGACCCACGACGGCGGGCTCATCAGAGGTCAGGTAGTCGGCCGCTTCGCGACGAGCTTCTCGGAGCGCCTCGAGCACCTGGTCGCGAGGAGCGGCCGCCCAGGCGTCGAGGACCGCCTCGTTGTGCGACTGCCGGTCGAAGGTGCCGCCGCGGACGTCTTCCTGGTCCAGCTCGTCGCGCAGTGCCTCTTCGCGCATCCGGGGCAGCGTCCGGCTGCCCGACCACGAGCCCAGGTGCACGCAGATGTCGCGTGCCGTCCAGCCAGCGACGCGGGACGCCCCGTCCAGGTCGACGGCCGCGACCAGGTCGAGAAAGTCGTCCCAGGCCGGCAGCAGGAGGTCCGCCAGGTCCGCCGGTTCCCAGG
Source organism: Sporichthyaceae bacterium (assembly GCA_013698395.1). Taxonomy (GTDB): domain Bacteria; phylum Actinomycetota; class Actinomycetes; order JACCUZ01; family JACCUZ01; genus JACCUZ01. Next base: position 1,340 of record JACCUZ010000291.1, on the reverse strand, counting down.
ACGCGATTCCCTGCTCGCCGTCGACGGGCTGGACCGGGGAGCGAGGAGGGTCCGTCACGCAGGCATCCTGCCAGGGCAATCACCTGGGGACGTGCGGTGCAGGCCGAGGGATACGAGCCGGCGGAGCGTTGGCGGCCTTACCCTTGCTCCTCGCCGGGGCGCATAGCTCAGTTGGTCAGAGCACCTGCCTTACAAGCAGGGGGTCGGCGGTTCGAGTCCGTCTGCGCCCACCGGAAACCCGCAGGTCAGAGCGTTGTCGATGTTCTTGATCTTGGTTGAAGATCGCTCTTGCTAACACCCTTGCTAACACGAGGTCTGGGTCAGGCCCGGTCGATCGCGTCGGCGAAGACCTCCGCCACGCCGGCCGCCTGCTCCCGGAGGACGTGCGCGTAGACCTTGAGGGTGATGCTCGGGTCCGCGTGCCCGAGGCGCGCAGCCACGACGTGCACGGGCACTCCGGCCAGCAGTAGGGTCGTGGCGTGGAGGTGGCGCAGGTCGTGGAGCCGTGCGTGGGTGAGCCCCGACGCAGCGACGAGCTTGCGCATCAGCGACGAGACGCTGCTCGGGTAGAGCGGTGCGCCGTTCTCGGCACGGAACACCAGCTCGCCGTCGCCGCGCCACCACTGACCCGCCGCCAGCTGCTCGACAACCTGCGCCCTGCGGTGCTCGCGCATCACCTCGACCGTGCCGGGGTCGAGGCTGACGACGCGGGAGCGATCGCCCTTCGTGGTGCCCTCGACCCGTTCACCGTCGATGACGTCGGTGGACCCGCTGAAGGTGACCTCGGCGCCGTCGAGGTCGATGTCGGGCCATCGCAGGTGCAGGAGCTCGCCGCGACGGGCACCGGTGTAGGCGGCGAGGCGATAGAAAGCTCCGAGCCGGTGCAGGGCCGCATGGGACAGGAACACGCCTAGCTCTGCCGGTGCCCAGATCACCTTCGGTTCCGCGCCGCGCACGCGCGGTCGGGTGGCGCGTTCGACCGGGCTGGACTGGATCAGCTGTTCAACTCTCACCGCGTCCCGGAATGCCTTGGACAGCATGCGGTGCACCATCTCGACCGTGCGAGGGGACAGCGGTCGCCCGCCGTGCCCGCCACCCGCCAGCAGGTCGCGGTACAGCCGGCTCAACGTCCCGGGGCGGACTCCTTGGAGCCTCATGCTGCCGATGTGGGGGATGACGTAGCGCTCGGCGAGCTCGCGGTACCCGGCCATGGTCTTTGGTTTCACCGCGACGGAGTGGCTGACCTGCCACTCGCGGAGGTAGCTGGTGACGGTGGTAGCGGACCGATCGACGTAGTCGCCTCGCCGAGCAGCGACGCGAGCCTCGTCGCGGGCGGCCTT
>JACCUZ010000276.1 GCA_013698395.1 Sporichthyaceae bacterium | reverse complement strand
CGCCCCATTGTCTCGGGCGGAGGCGACGAGCGGCTGGGTGGGTGTGGCAGGCTCGGACAGTGATCCCGGACCGCGTCCTGGCGTTCACCCAAGCCTTGGTCGAGGAGACCTCCCGCAAGTCCGCGTTGGTCTGGCTTCGGCCTTCTGGGGCGACCCATGCGGTCGCTGCCTGGCACGTGTTCACCGACGGGGCCGTCCACGTGGTGGGTGGCGGCCGTGAGCAGCCGCTCCCGACCTTGGTGACCGGCGACCTGGTGGAGGTCACCGTGCGCAGCAAGGACACCGGGGGACGGCTGCTGCGCTTCACCGCGACGGTGACGGAGGTGCGCCCGGGTACGCCGGCCTGGACGGCGGCGGTCCCCGACCTGCACGCCAAGCGCCTCAACCCGCCCGACGGGGAGGAGCAGCCCAACCGGTGGGCTCGGGAGTCGAGCGTGCTCCGCCTCGACCCGATCGGGCAGGCAGCGGAGAGTCCTGGACGCCTCTCGCAGCGCTCCCACGCGGCCGAACCGCCGGCATCATCTGCGACGACGCGCGGACCGCTCCCCTTTGTCCTGGGCCGTCGCGCGCGGCGGCGCCGCTAGCCTGGCTCCTCGTGAGCGGCGCGCCGACCAGAGTCTTCATCGCACGACTGGCTGGCACACCCCTGTTCGACCCGATCGGCGACCAGGTCGGCCGGGTGCGCGACGTCGTCGTCACCCTGCGCGCGGTCGGGGAGGAGCCTCGCGTCCTGGGGCTGGTGGTCGAGGTGCCGGGTCGGCGGCGCATCTTTCTGCCGATGACCCGGGTGACGACGATCGACTCCGGCCAGGTCATCACCACCGGCCTGGTGAACATGAGGCGGTTCCAACAGCGCCCGGCGGAGACGCTGGTGCTCGGCGAGATGCTCGACCGCACTGTCGCGCTCGTGGAGGACGGAGCCCCGGTGGTCGTCGAGGACGTCGGGATGGAGCAGCAGCGCAACCGGGACTGGACCATCACCCGGGTGTTCGTCCGCCGGCCCGGCAAGGGGCTGCGCCGACGCGGCGAGTCGCTCACCGTCGAGTGGCGCGACGTGGCGGGCTTCGGGGTCGAGGAGTACGGCCAGGGGGCCGCCAACCTCCTCGCCACCTTCGAGAAGCTCAACCCGCCCGACCTGGCGACCGTCCTGCACGAGCTGTCGAGCAAGCGACGCATCGAGGTGGCCGCGGCCCTCGACGACGAGACCCTCGCCGACGTGCTGGAGGAGCTGCCGGAGGACGACCAGGTGGAGATCCTGAACAAGCTCGAGGAGGAGCGCGCGGCCGACGTCCTTGAGGCGATGCAGCCCGATGACGCGGCTGACCTGCTCTCCGAGCTACCGCACGCCGACGCCGAGAAGCTGCTCAGGCTGATGGAGCCCGACGAGGCTGCCCCGTTGCGCCGCCTGCTGGCCTACTCCGACGACACCGCCGGTGGGCTGATGACGACAGATCCGGTCGTACTGCCGCCGGACGCCACCGTGGCCGAGGCGCTGGCCCGGGTCCGCCAACCCGAGATCTCCCCCGCCCTGGCCGCCCAGGTCTACGTGTGCCGCGCCCCGATGGAGACCCCCACCGGCCGCTATATCGGGGTGGCCCACATCCAGCGCCTGCTGCGCGAGCCCCCCTCGGCGTTGGTCAGCGGCGTCGTGGACACCGGCATCGAGGCGCTGCGCCCGGAGGTACCCCTGGGTGAGGTGACCCATCACCTCGCGACGTACAACCTGGTCGCGGTGCCGGTCGTCGACGAGAACGACCACCTGCTGGGCGCCGTCACCGTCGATGACGTGCTGGACCACCTGCTCCCCGAGGACTGGCGCGAGCGGGACCGCGCGACGGTTGGCCCGGAGGTGACCGGTGGCACGTGAGTCGCGGCGCCCGGGCCGGCTCGACCAGCCCCGTGAAATGCGCCGGTCCTTGATGCCGAGCACGACGTACGACCCTGAGGCCTTCGGCCGGTTCAGCGAGCGCATCGCGCGCTTCATCGGGACGGGCCGGTTCCTGGTCTACATGACCGCCTTCGTGACGGTGTGGCTGATCTGGAACGTCGTCGCCGAGACGCTGATCTTCGATGACTACCCGTTCATCTTCCTGACCCTGATCCTGTCGCTCCAGGCCTCGTATGCCGCGCCGCTCATCCTGCTGGCCCAGAACAGGCAGGCCGACCGGGACCGGGTGCAGTACGAGCAGGACCGGGCTCGGGCCGAGCGCAACATCGCCGACACCGACTACCTGACCCGCGAGCTGGCCTCGTTGCGGATGGCCGTCGGCGAGGTCGCGACCCGCGACTTCGTCCGTTCTGAGCTGCGACAGCTCCTCGACGACCTCGGGGAGCAGCTCGGATCGCCCCCTGCCACCCGGGCCGATCGCGGGGTTGAGCCCTGACCAACGGTGAAGTTCGCCACCAAAACAGCCGACGACTACCGCGTGACATCTCCTGAGACCGAGGACATCGCCTGGACCAGCCACGGCCGGCGACGGCTGGGTGACGTGCTCGTGGCGGCGGAAGTCCTCACCGAGGCCGAGCTGCTCGAGGCCCTGGAGGCGCAACGGTCGGTCATCGGGTCGCGCCGCCGGCTGGGACACGTCCTGGTGGACCTCGGCATGGCGACGGAGCTGCAGATCGCCACAGCCCTCGGCGAGCAGCTGCACCTCGAGGTCGTAGACCTCAACCAGATCACCATCACTCCCGAGACCGTGCGACTGCTCCCTCGTGGCGTCGCCCAGCGACTGGGCATCCTGATCGTCTCCCGTGACGGTGGCCGGCTGTCGGTGGCCGTCAGCGACCCCACGGATGTGGTGGCGCTCGACGACGTCCGGCTGCACACCGGGGCGACCGAGCTCACCGTGCTCGTGGCGACCGAGACCCAGGTCCGCGACCACCTGGTCCGCGCCTGGTCCCTGTCCGAGGACGCCGGGGACATGTCGACCTTCTTCGACGACGTCGAGCTGTCCGCCCCGGAGCTCGACGACTCGCCGGCGGGGGTGGACGACGCCCCCACGGTCCGACTGGTCAACATGGTCCTGGCCGATGCGGTGCGAGCCGGTGCGAGCGACATCCACGTCGAGCCCCAGCGCGACTCCCTGCGCATCCGGTACCGGGTTGACGGCATCCTGCGCGACGTCATGTCGGCGCCGCGCAGCGCCATGGCCTCGGTCATCAGCCGGCTCAAGATCGTGTCGGGACTGGACATCGCCGAACGGAGGCTTCCCCAGGACGGCCGCACGCGCATCACCGTGGACGCCATGCGCATCGATGCCCGGGTGAGCACCATGCCCGCGATCCACGGGGAGAAGGTCGTCATCCGGCTGCTGACGCGGTCCGAGGCGGTGCCCGACCTGGGCGCCATCGGGCTCGACCACGAGCAGCTCGCCGCACTGCGTCACGCCTTCGACACCTCCCAGGGACTGATCCTCATCACCGGGCCGACCGGGTCGGGGAAGACGAACACGCTGTACTCAGCCCTGAGCGAGATCCACACGCCGGAACGCAACATCGTGACCCTCGAGGACCCGGTCGAGGTCCAGCTGCCGGGCATCACCCAGGTGCAGGTGAACGAAAGGACCGGTCTCACCTTCAGCCGTGGCCTGCGTGCCGTGCTCCGCCAGGACCCGGACGTCGTGCTGGTCGGCGAGATCCGCGACACGGAGACCGCGGAGCTCGCCGTCCGGGCGTCGCTGACCGGTCACCTGGTGCTGACCACCCTGCACACCAACAGCGCGGTGGCTGCGGTCACCCGGTTGATCGACATGGGTGTGGAGCCGTTCATGGCCAGCTCCTCTCTGGCGGCCGTGGTCGCGCAGCGGCTGGTCCGCCGTCCCTGCGTCAGCTGCCTAGTCCGTGACGATCCGGATCCCGCGATGATGCAGGGCCTGGGGGTCAGCAGTGACCTGCTCAAGGACGCCCGAGTCGTGCGGGGCAAGGGTTGCGCCGAGTGCGGTCAGTCGGGCTACCGCGGTCGCATCGGCATCTTCGAGGTGATGGTCGTCGACCAGGCCCTTCGGCGGATCCTGGGTGCGGACCCGACGGAGCGAGCACTGCAGGAGGCAACCGCCAGCATGCCGACGTTGCGCGACGCCGCCATCGCCAAAGCCCTGGCCGGCGAGACCACGTTCGCCGAGGTAGCCCGAGTGAGCCCCCGGGGCTGACCGATCACGGCTGTGCCGGGGGACGTCCGCCGCGACACGTAGCATTGACGTCATGCCGGCCCCCACTGTCGATGACGTCCAGGCTGCGCTGGCCACCGTCGAGGATCCCGAGATCCACAAGCCCATCACCGATCTCGGGATGGTCAAGTCCGTCGACATCTCGCCCACAGGTGCCGTGGCGGTCGGGGTCTTCCTGACTGTCGCCGGCTGCCCGATGAAGGACACCATCACCTCTCGGGTCACCGCGGCGGTGGGCGCCGTCGCCGGGGTCACCGGCGTGCGCGTCGAGCTCGACGTGATGTCGGCCGGCCAGCGGCAGGAGATGCAGGCCCGGTTGCGGGCGGAGTCCGGTGTCGCCGAGCGGGAGATCCCGTTCGCCAAGCCGGGATCGTTGACCCGCGTCTACGCGGTCGCGTCCGGCAAGGGCGGGGTCGGCAAGTCGTCGGTGACGGTCAACCTCGCAGCCGCGATGGCCAGGTCCGGGCTCGCCGTCGGGGTCGTCGACGCCGACATCTACGGCCACTCGATCCCGCGGATGCTCGGGGTCGAGGGCCGGCCCACCCAGGTGGAAGACATGATCATGCCGCCGACGGCCCACGGCGTGAGGGTCATCTCGATCGGCATGTTCGTCGCGAACAACGCGCCGGTCGTCTGGCGCGGACCGATGCTGCACCGGGCGCTGCAACAGTTCCTCAGCGACGTCTTCTGGGGAGACCTCGACGTGCTCCTCATGGACCTGCCACCGGGCACCGGTGACATCGCCATCTCCGTGGCACAGCTCGTCCCGCCGGCCGAGCTGCTGGTCGTGACCACCCCGCAGCAGGCTGCCGCAGAGGTTGCCGAGCGCGCGGGAACCATTGCGCTGCAGACCCATCAGCAGATCACCGGCGTGGTGGAGAACATGTCCTATCTGCCCTGCCCACATTGCGCCGAGCGGGTCGAGGTGTTCGGCAGCGGCGGCGGGCAACGGGTGGCCGACGGTCTGAGCCGGGCCGTGGGGGCGCCGGTCCCTCTGCTGGGCCAGATCCCTATCGACATGCGGCTCCGCGAGGGTGGCGACAACGGCCGGCCGCTGGTGCTCGACGACCCAGACTGCCCTGCCGCGCAGGCGCTGCGCGATGTTGCCGACCGGCTGGGCATGCGGTCGCGCGGCCTGGC